>JAMOPD010000311.1 GCA_027064745.1 Thermococcaceae archaeon | reverse complement strand
AATCGCCCCTATCAAGGAGGTTTTCTTCAGAGCGCAGTAGGAGCCAATTGCACAGATTATCGAGAAAGCGGTTATCGTAAGTGTTGAAATAGCCACACAATTGCCAGACACGAAGCTGTAGGGTGTGACTATTTCTGCTTTTGGATAAAGATAAAACATGATCACTGTCAGTATCCCTACAGCAGAACTCATTGCGAGGAGTATTCCTGCTGCAACCGGGCGATTTGAGAGATCCTCGGGAACTGGAAGGATGGCTTTCCTCGCCCCTCCATATTCTATCCATTTTACGTCCTTTTCTCTGGTTTTTCCGATCTTCACAATAAACTTATTACCACATTTCGGACATTTTACCTCCTTATCTACTCCTTTCTCACCTTCAACTATGAACTTGAAAGAACATTTTGGACAGGTAACTTTCCCTTTCATTTCGCATTCCGTTTAAGTGAAAAGAGTTTAAGTAGATTTCTAAATGATGTCTTATAGCATGTCTTTAAGCCACCTCAGACCGGTTTGAATAAAAAGTCTATTAGGAATGAACTTGCTGGAAGGTTTACGAAGACATCGATTCAGTCATATAGATGTGTGTCTGAAGAAGGATGAGAGACATTTCTGAGTCTACATTTTTACAAAACGCTTATCAACCACTTTTTATTTCCTCTCATGGGGGTTCTCATGCAGATATTCGTAGATACCGCAGATCTGGATGAGATAAGGGAACTTGCATCATGGGGAGTAATAGATGGCGTTACAACAAATCCCACCTTGATAGCAAGAAGTGGGAGGTCATTCAAAGAAGTCGTTGATGAAATATTCAAGATAGTGGATGGACCTATAAGCCTCGAAGTTGTGAGCGAGGATGCAGAGGGCATGATAAAAGAGGCAAAAGAGCTTGCAAAGATCCACAAAAACGTGGTTGTCAAAATTCCGATGACAGTGGAAGGATTAAAAGCCGTAAAAGTTCTGAGTAGGGAAGGTATAAAGACAAATGTAACACTCGTATTCTCTGCAAATCAAGCACTGCTTGCTGCAAAGGCTGGTGCAACATACGTGAGTCCATTCATAGGAAGACTCGATGACATAGGAAATGAGGGAATGCAAATCATAGAAGAAATTGTTGATATATTCAGAAACTACGGATTCAAAACAAAAATCATTGTCTCCAGCGTAAGACATCCTATTCATGTTATCCAGGCAGCAAGGCTGGGGGCGGATGTGGTTACAATCCCACCCACAGTTCTGAGAAAGATGGTTAAACATCCGCTCACAGACATAGGTGTAAAGAGATTTCTTGAGGATTGGAAAAGGGTACCCAAGTGATTACGACTTCAACAACTCCTTCTTTCTTTCCTTTGCAGTTTTTCCTGTGGCTTTAAACAGAAATTCGTTCCACTTTTTGATTACCGAAAAATCACCTTTCTTATTTCCGGATGGTTTGGTTTCTATGTAAAGTTTCTGACCGCGCCTCTCTATAAAAATCTCACCTATACCCTCAAAAAAGAATTTCAAACCACGCTCAACATCTCCTTCCACTCCGAAGTACTCTTTAACCAGAGAGTTTATATCAGGATCATACCCCCTTTTAATCTTGTATTCTCTCATAATAATTGAA
>JAMOPD010000310.1 GCA_027064745.1 Thermococcaceae archaeon | reverse complement strand
AACGACTAATCAGGCTGTATGTGCTGTTCTTCCCCCTGATAAGAGAGACACTGAGTGGGATGCGAGATACCTTCAGTATTATTTTATTGCAGTTAGACCAATGCTAATCTCAAAAAGTGGAGGTGGGGCTCAGCCTAATATTTACCTTCACACTCTTCGACGTTTAGAAGTCCCCCTCCCACCCCTCTCCGAACAAAAACGCATCGTGGCGAAGCTCGACGAGCTTAACAAACGCATAGAGGAGGCAAAGCGCCTCGCAAGGGAAGCGAGGGAGGAAGCGGAAAGGCTGATGGCCTCGGCGCTCCACGAGGTCTTCTCAAAGGCGGATGAGAAGGATTGGGAGTGGGTGAGACTTGGAGATATTGCTGAATTAAAAGCAGGAGGCACCCCCAGCCGCAGGATTAAAGAATATTGGGAAAACGGCACAATCCCGTGGGTAAAAATTTCTGATATCCCAGATTCGGGAATCATTGAAAAGACTGAAGAAAAGATAACCGAGCAGGGATTAAGAAATTCAAGTGCAAAAGTCCTTCCGCCAGGTACCATTCTCTTTTCAATTTTCGCCACCATAAGCAAGGTTGGCATACTCAAAATACCCGCGGCTACAAATCAAGCGATAGTTGGGATTATCCCAAGAATCCCCATTAACCGAAACTATCTGTTTTACTCACTTAAATACTTTGGACAAGAACTGGTATATCTTGGAAGGGGTGGGGTTCAGGATAACATAAACAAACGGATGCTTGCTAAACTTAAAATCCCCCTCCCGCCCCTCGAAGAACAAAAGCGCATCGTCGCTTACCTCGACTCGATACACGAGCGCGCCCAAAGGCTGGTAAAGCTCTACGAGGAGCGGGAGAAGGAGCTTGAGCAACTCTTCCCCGCGATACTCGACAGGGCGTTTAGGGGTGAGTTATGAGATGAAAAAACGTTTCTATGTCTTTTTGGATGAAAGTGGGAATACAGGAGATTTAGTTCTCAACAAAGAGAATATCCACCATTTTAATAACCAGCCATACTTTGTGCTAGGAGGATTTGGGATAGAAAACGATGAAAATATCTTCCAGGAGTTGAGGAGTGATATAACTAGGTTAAAAAAGAACAATAACATCTACTCCAAAGAGCTAAAAGGGGCCCGTCTTTGGCCCAAGAAAATCAAGTTCATCTATGAATTGTTTAAATACTTGTATGAGAACAATCTTCCTATTTTTGTGGAGTTAATGGACAAGAAATTTTTCATTATTGCTAACATTACAAATATCATTGGCTTGACTTCTGGGGTACTTGATCATCCCATAACATTGTTTAATAATAGGGTTTTCTTTAACAGACTTGCTGACTATTTATATCAAAAGTTATCTCCAGAGACTATTATATGGTTCTCTAAAGCCAGCAGAGAACCTTCTCAAGAAAATGTAGAAACGTTCTTGGCATTCTTAGGAAAAGACTCGAAGAAATTTTCACTAGAGTTTAGGGAACTTATTAGTAGCATGATTGACAGATATTATGACCGACTAACAAATTACCTTATAGACCCAACACAATATTCGTGTCCTCCTTGGGAATATTACATACCTCCTGCAGATCCAAAATCCGGGCCAAAAAGAATATCTCTCCTACCCCACACTACTGCAG
>JAMOPD010000309.1 GCA_027064745.1 Thermococcaceae archaeon | reverse complement strand
AAGCCATAAATGAACACTGTTTATGCCTGCTCGTTTGAGATTCTCCCTGGCAAAGTTATAGACTTTGGGATTTACCTCAAGACTAACAGCTATCCCGGAATTTCCAACAACTTCAGACATAACACCTATGTTATAACCGGATCCCGTCCCCACCTCCATTACTCTGTGCCCCTTCTCCAGGCCAACTCCTTCCATCATAACTACCATGACTGAAGGTTGTGATGATGTGGTTATCACCTTCCCATCTTCCACCATTAAATTCAGGGAAGTATCTTTATAAATCTTTTCCAGCAATGCTTTATCCGGTAATTCATAGCTGAGTTTATACCTTATCCAGCGTCCCTGTTCACTGAAATCCCATATCTGCGGTGTAAAATAATGCCGTTTAACTTTTAAAAAGGCGTTCTCAATCAAATCTGACACCAAAAACCCCCGCTCTTTCAGATAATTCACAAGGTCTCTGTTCAATTTTTCCGCTAATTCCACTTAATAACCTCCTTAAAATCTTCATATTCAAGAAAGTTTTTCCTTATTTCCTCTTCCTCTATACCGGAAATAACCCGGTCTATCCAGAGCTTTAATCTCTCTCTATAATAGCTTGCCTTATCTTCCTTTTTCATCAACACATAGAGACGTACAATTGCCACATAAAAATCTCTGTATCTCTGGATATCCTGCAACCTGTTCAGTATCTCCTCTGCTTGCTTTAGAAAGAACTCACTTTTTTCCAGGTTCCCTTTACGCATAAACAAGATTCCCTTATATAAATAAGCAGAGGCAAACATTTCTTTACTTTCTATCTTTCCGGCAAACTTTTGAATCAAATCAAGATGATGGAGTGCAACATCCAGCTGTCCCATTTCAATAAGTACAGCTGTCTTCGTAAGGAGAGCATACTTTTCAAACGTTTTACTCCCAAGATTTTCAAAAACCTCTATTGCCCTGTCGGCGAACTTAAGAGCAATATCATACTTCTTTCTCTTGTAATATACCTCTGAAAGGCCCATGTTTCCATATCCCATTCCAAGTGTATTGTTTATGAGCCTGTTAAGAGACATGTATTTTTCAAGATATTCCTCTGCTTCATTAAGCATATTCAAAAATGAGTAGCTTTCCCCAAGATTGTACGTAGCTATGGCAACTCCAAGCTTATTTCCAAGCTTCTCTTCAAGCTCAAGAGACTTTTTATACATCCCTATAGCCTTACTAAACCTGCCAAGATGAAGATACACTCCTGCCATATTATTGTAAAGCGCTGCCACGTTATAGAGCATTTCATATCTTTCAAATACTTCAAGTGCCATTTTATAGTCCTCAAGTGCACCTATGTAATCTCCTCTCACGCTCTTTAAAATTGCAGAAAACCTGAAAACACTCGCCCATTTCTTTTCAAGTTCCTTTTCCTTCGAACTTTCTCCAAAATACTCCATCATTGATACCATTTTATCAAGCCAGATAGTACATTCTTCAATATTACCTGTAAGGTAATTTATCCATAACAAAGAGCCATAAATAGAAAATTCCAGTTCACGATCATCCTGCTTTGCATCTTTAAGAGCAAGTTCAAGCATTGTAAGAGCCCTGTCATATACACTGAACTTCTGAAGGGCATCTGCATAGAGATACCTCACTCTT
>JAMOPD010000308.1 GCA_027064745.1 Thermococcaceae archaeon | reverse complement strand
CCGCACATTACAGGATGTTGCAACGAACAAATCAATCAAAATCACAGAACAATCACAATCCTTCATCAACACCCTATATATTCCTCGTGTGCATATGCATAATAAATATGCATCACCTTTAAGTAATGTATCAAACTTAAGATCTATCCCCTAACCAAACACAATACCAGGAAACCTATATCAACTCCTTTCTTTTGAAAAGTATCAGAGATAACAGAAATGTGACGACGAAGAAAATTGTGAGAGCCACTATTGATTGAGGTACAGATATAGGGTTAGCCGATGAGGAACTCTTTGAGATGATATTCAGAGCCACGCTGAGATCATTTGACGGCGATATCGCATAGAGGACCTTGGTATACCATGGGATCTCGGTGAAATTTCCCGTGAGGAAGGCATACATGAGGGATATGGTATAAAGCATGTTCAGACCAAACCATCCACCTATTAACGAAAGAATTAGCGATATTCCGGAACTCTTAGAGACAATAGAGAAAAGCATTGATAGTGTTACATAACATGTGCATGCAAATATTACAACAACCAGATATATGTAGGTTCTGGCAATTATGTCCAGGCTGGGAAAACCGCGAAATGCCCCTGCTATCAGATTTCCCACCGTTGAAACCGGGATTATTATTGCGCATATAACCATTATAACTCCCAAGATTTTACCAATTACCACCTCTTCTCTCTCCACTGGTTTTGAAAGGAGGAGGTATATGGATTTTTTTGCCTGCTCTCCAGATATCAAATCGTAGGAGAGAGCAATTGGAAGAATGGCATAGAATATGGAAACATACGAATGTGTGTTGGAGATGATGGTCTGAAAATCAAGCGCCATCATACCGCTGTAATGTGAGAGTATCCATACAGAAACGAGAAAGACTATGGCATAGAGGGATGATATTATGATGAATCTTTTTGTTTTCAAATGCTCGTAAAACTCTTTTCTCGAAATTTCCCATATTGTTCGAATATCCATCTCAATCACCTGTAAGTTTGAGGAATATCTCCTCAAGACCTGGAGATTCCCTTGTGACACTTGTGATTTTTCCACCGGCTTTTACCATCGATGATACCACATTTGCTATGGTTTCTTCGTCCTTTACCATGGCAATAAGGTTGTCACCATCCACACTCACCTTCTTTACACCTTTTACCTTTTTTACCCTATCAGCCAGGTCTTCGCTCAGATTGAGACATCTGATAGTAACCCTGATGCCTTTTCCGGAGATCATCCTGGATAAATTCTTTATTTCATCCTTGATTACAATTTTTCCTTTATCAATTATAGCCACTGTTTTGCAGATTTGTTGTACCTCATAAAGGAGATGAGAAGATAAAAACAGGGTTTTTCCTTCCTTCACAAATTCCTTTATCAATTCCCTTATTTCATAACTTGACCTAGGATCAAGACCAGTGGTGGGCTCATCATATATAAGAAGGTCAGGATTGTTTATGAGCGATTGAGCTATACCTAATCTCTGTTTCATACCGTGTGAAAACTCCCTTACCGGGGAATTTTTCCTTTCAAGAAGACCTACTCTCTCCAGCAATTCTTCTATTCTATTTTCTCTTTCTCTTTTTGGTATACCAAACAACCTTGCATAAAAATTCAGGTTTTCATAAGCGGAAAG
>JAMOPD010000307.1 GCA_027064745.1 Thermococcaceae archaeon | reverse complement strand
GCTTTTCTTGACCTTAACAAAAGAGCAGTTGAGGAAGGAATGAAACTGGCAAGAGAGCAGTTGTAAGATGCAACTATAAAAAGGAAGCCTGCCCAGAAAAGGGCAGGCTTTTTATTTAACCGGACTTTCAAACCTCAATACTCTGCCGTTATTTCTGCATGACCTTGCTCGCCATCAGGACCTTCATAATAAACAGAGATTCTATGCTCTTTCTCTGGTGAATCGCTCTGGAATTCAATTATGAAAGTGGATTTTATAGACTCTGCTATACCTATCTTTGTCAAGTCAACCTCTTCATACCCAGATTGATATATAACGAAACCACCTGTCTTATCTGCTATTTCTCTTGGATCATCTTTGGCGGAAAAGTCAGTCTCACCTTCGCTATAATAATCCCCTGTGGAGGCAACCATATAAAGCGTGGCGTAGCCTTCAAGTGCTTTTAAGACCTCATCTTTTGTGTATTGAGGTTCAAAATCTGTATAGGAACCATCGCCTTTATAGTGAGAAGGAGCATCTGTCAAAAGTATTAGGATCCGCTGAGCTCCTGACCTCCACGATGCGTTATTCCATGCGTACATAATAGCACCAAATGAATTCTCCGGTGTATCACCACCATATCCAGTAGTTAGTTTTTTAACGTATTCATTAGCTGAGGCCAAATTGGTTAGGTCAAGCCAAGGAGGTTTAAAAGAGATCTGATCAGTAGTAGTTTTACTTGCCGGTGCATAGTCTCCAAATGGTACTAATCCAACCCTAACATCAAAGCCACTTTTATCCAAATAATCAATGAAATTATTGAGAGATTTTTTCAATCCCTCTATTTCGTTTCCCATACTTCCAGTTACATCCATTATTATCATTATATCTACGCTTTTAACAGTTTCAGAAACTCTGTATAAAGAGAACCCTTGAGCTTTACTGTCTTCGAAAACCATAAAATTATCGTTGGTAACATTACTTGCGTCATATCCAAGAAATGTTAGTTTTATCTTTATTGTATCGGGAATTGCTATCGGAATTATCGAAGAGACTGCTTTATCAATGGAAATACTCATATCAACTTCGTCTCCCCAGCTCGTTGGCTCAACTACTCCTTTTGGATCGCTAAGAACGCTTCCAGACATTGTCGGTATATCTTGACAGGAAGATATAACAACTACAATTAAGAGAATAGCAGATAATATCATAAATATTTTTTTCATATCAAACTCACCTCCTCAGAAATTTAAACCAATTCCGCCTTGGATACCATAAATCCCGGTTGTTGCAAATGGAGAATATGAAAATGCAGTGACACCTTCAGCAAATAGAGTAATCATGCCAAGATTCATAGATATACCCGCTTTACCTCTAAGAATATCTTTCGAGTACAGAGAAAAATCATAGGTTTCTATATCCATTATTATGATAGGCCCTACTCCTATGTAAATTTTTGTGTCCTGTCCAAAGTTCAAATACAGTAAGGGATTTAGTTCAAGTACATCAACATCAGAAAGTTCTTCTGTTGCAGTTGAAAAATCTTTTACTGGATGCATAACATCGATGCCTAATCCCAAGAGATCATCTGTCTTAAAAGTTGCACCTAGGTAGAACCTCTCCCTTCCCCCAATCTCTTTCCCAGCAAAAACCCCAAGTGTTGT
>JAMOPD010000306.1 GCA_027064745.1 Thermococcaceae archaeon | reverse complement strand
AGGCAGATGCCGTACATAATGGGAATATTCCAAGCACCCTTTAATGGGAGAGCTGAGTTTTATCATATGCACATTGAATTCTATCCCATCCTCAGAGATGTGAATAAGATTAAATATGCTGCGGGAATAGAAACGACAACTTGGGAATTCACATATGATGGCCTGCCTGAAGAAAATGCAGAAAGGCTGAGAGAAGCCTGCAGGAAAGCTAATCTCAGAAAGAAAGGAAAATGCCGGTGATAGAGATGACTCTCATGGTATTATCCCCCGGGAGAATCAACCTGATAGGGGAGCATACGGATTACAGCAATGGGTATACAATGCCAATGGCCATAACTCTATACACAGTGCTCAATGCAGAAATATCAGAGACTGTGGAATTATACTCCGAATATTTCAAAGAAAAGAGAGGCTTTGGTTTAAATGAAATTTCTGTTAAAGAGGGAACATGGATGGATTATGTTAAGGGTGTTTATTGGGCTACATTGGGAGAGGGCTTTCAAGTTGGTGGAATGAAGGGAAAAATTCGTGGAAATCTTCCAGTAGGCTCTGGATTGAGCTCTTCAGCAAGTCTTGAACTTGCAGTCTTGGAATTTCTCAATACTGCGTATTCCCTTAGGATACCAAAGATTAGAAAGGAGCTTATCGCTAAAAAAGCAGAGAATGAATTCGTTGGGGTCCCCTGTGGTATCTTAGACCAATTTGCCATAGCTTTTGGAAAGAGGGATCATGCGATATTTCTTGACACAGAAACGCTGGAATACGAATATATCCCACTGCCCCACGATATTCAGCTGATAGTTTTTCATACTGGAATAAAAAGAACGCTTGCAGGCTCTGAATATGCTAAAAGACGTAGAATAGTGAAGGAAGCACTTAAAATGCTCAATAAATCCTCATCAAAAAGAATATCCCCTGAAGATTTGAAAAAGCTGCCACCCATGCATAGAAAACGTATGGGATATATAATCAGGGAGAATAACAGGGTGCTGTCTGCAAGGGATGCTCTCAAAAGTGGGGATATAGAACGTTTTGGTAAAATTCTAACTGAAGCACATTGGGATATTACAGAAAACTATGAAGTCAGCTGTGAGGAGTTGAATTTTATCGTGAGAAAGGCCAGTGAGCTGAAGGCATATGGAGCAAGATTAACCGGTGCAGGATTTGGAGGGGCTGCAATTATAGTTGCAGAGGAAGAGAAAGCTGAGGAGATAGCAGGAGCTATCTTGCAGGAGTATAAAAAACACTTCAGATGGAAGCCGAGATACTACATCGTTCAGGCAAGTGAGGGTGTACAGGCTGGGAGAGAACATGATTGAACCATAGTTCCCCTCATGTCTTTGGTTGTGCCTGCTTGAACGCCTGTATAAGCAACCACTTGGCATTTACAAGCATCCAAACCAATCTTTAATCTTGACAGGGTGATTGAGATTCCTTTTTCCAAGGGAGAAGTTACGTCAATGATGAAATAAGATATCTCGAAAAACATGATCATCCAGAAGCTTTTCTCCTGATGAAAGGCAGTATTGTATTAGTTTTAAGCGAGGATTGCACAATGCATATCGTCCCGAGGGAGAAGAAGGAATAGCCCTTGTAATTGAACCTCCAAATATTAGAACCGAATATTTGACTTTAAAGAGCATCACTGAGAATACTCTTTAACATCCTCAGATACTTTCCCGTTTCTTCGGCTCCCCTTTCTGTTATCTTCACCGCTGTTCTGGGTCTGTCGGCAAAAACCTTGTAAATTTTAACGTAACCTGCTTTCTCTAAAGCCTTTAAATGGGAATCCAGGTTGCCGGGCGTGATCTCAAGGACTTCGAGGATATCTCTGAACAGGGCTTTTTCCCTGGGAAGCAGGTAGAGCATTATCCCCAACCGTATGGGATTGCCAAGCACACTGTTCTTTGCCAGTTCCCTGAGGGCATCCATGATATCACCGCTCTATTGCCCTGAAGGCCGAGTGAAGGTACCACAGCACGGTCAGCGAAAAGCCCGTCGCGATTGCAAAGCCAGCCCAGCTTGAAGTACCGGTGTTCATGGTGAGTACCACTATTATAGCCAGAGCAGGTATTAGGAAAGCAGGTATTGACTCCATGTCCTTGGTGAGCAGAGCCCACTGACCGAAGAGGGATATGGCTATGAATGAGAGGAGACCTACCGCGAATTTGACATCTGGAGCGGCCTTTAAGGTCACCGGAATAACCCACCATCCTATTATCACCCCAGTGCTCCACGGAACTATGAGTCTCCATATCGGGAAGCTTCCTACTTTCCTTCCTGATGCTATGTAAAGATTTATGAGCCTCTTGAAGACTCTTCCCGCAACTATAAAGCCCCCAAGAATGGCTCCGCTCCAGTAGACTATTACCATACCGGGAAGATTCACGACCTCACTTATGACATAGAAGAGCGACATCACAAAGAGCCAGTACGCGAAGTTTATGGCAGCGTATATACTACCCGCTGCGATGAGTTTGCTCTCGACTCTTTCGAGAATATTTTTCAACTCTTTCACTTCTTCCATGGTCTCACCTCAGTCAACATTGGCGTTTGTCTATTTATAACATAGAGTTTCTCTGAAGTTCAGAACAGACGGGCATATTACTCAAGCCTAAAGCTCAACCCTCTCTCCTTTGCTTTCTTTTCGACCTGAAGGCGGAACTGGCAGGCTTTGCATATCTCTCCGGTTGTGGGCTGGCCGCATATCTTACATCTGTTTAGTTCATGCTTTACATAAGTCTTTGCTATCAGCGGGAAGAGCTTGTCATAACTCCTCAGGATTTGATATTTTGTTCCCGGGTGCTTCTCCTCCATCTCGTTGAGCCAGTCCCTTATCTCTGCCCTGAAAGCCTCAACCGCATAGGGGCATTCTGAAAAATCAACCTCGATATTATTCAACACAGCATAAAGCACGATCTCTTTCTCAGGAACTTCCCTCAGGGGTTTTATTCTTGGAACTAAGTCTTCGTGTATTACCTCATAGTAGGGGCCCGTTCTTCCCAGTCGGGCTATATCCCCGCGCAGGATGTTCATGATAAACATCTGTACCTCGTCGTCGAGGTTGTGGCCTACAGCGAGCTTATCAGCTCCGACATCCTGAGCAGCATAATTGAGAAGCCACCTCCGCCAAACACCACAATAGGAGCAGGCGCCAACCCTTTCTCCTCTCTCAAAGCTTCCCATTATCTCCACAGTTTCATCGAGCGTAAATCCTATGTACTCCTTGAAGGAATATAGCCTGTGCTCTATGCCCAGCTTTTTCGCATTGCGCTTTGCTATCTCCACGCTCAGCGGCCTGTAGCTGGCTATTCCCTCATCTATAGTTACCGCAACCAGTTCAAAGGGGAACCTCTCGCGGAGCTTCGCCAGCAGATGGAGCAGAACGACACTATCTTTACCACCACTAACCCCAACGGCTATTCTATCTCCCTTCTCAATCAGCTTGTATTTTTTTACGTGGTTTTTAACCTTCCTCTCAACCATCTCATTGAAGTGTTTTCTGCAGTAGTATTTGCCCTCATAGCGAGCATGATACACTGCATCCCTTGAGCATTTTGAACACTTATGTTTCATACTTCCCTCCCCTCTCTGGGGTTCTTGTTAACCTTAAAAATTTCACTCTTCACCTTTGTGATACTTATAGTTTATGGACAAAATATAACTTAACAGTATGCGCTTTATCCCCATGCTTTCAATACTTTCTGCATACTGTCAGGATAGGTCAGGCTTAATAGTTATATTTATCATCAGATGCTCTACCGGATTGTCTTGACAGTATCACTTTCTGAAAGAAAAGCTTAATTACAAGTTTGTTATTATTTTGTATATGCGGGAGGTGTTATCATGGAGCTTTTGAGCACAGGGATTGAAAAACTTGATATGGCCATGGGAGGTGGATTTTTAGAGGATAGCATTCTCCTTATAATATATGACACCTATTCTTATGGGTGGGCACTCGGTGTTAGGATATTAGAAAATCGAATTAACATGGGGGATTTTGGAGTTATAGTAAACCATTCAATGCCTCTCACTCCGCTGACAATGGAACTCGGGAGTGTTGGATTTGATTTGCATAAATATGGAAAGGAAGGAAATCTCAGTGTACTTGAAGTTTTTGCTTCTTTTTATGGAATTGACTATGGGCTTTCCTATATTTATACAACTCAGGGGGTGGATACTGCTACATATCTTCCGAAATTCACTGAATTATATAAGAAAATGCTGAGTGGTATAAGCAATGAGCGTCGAAGTGTTGGAATAAATATAACTTTAGATGGCTTGGCATTCTTACTTGGCGAGAAGAATGTGATAAAAATCCTACAGAGAAACCTTGTTGAAAAAGAAAAAGCACGCCTCTTTGAGAACAGAAAACGGCCATTAAATATATTTCTCCTCAATAAAGATAGGGTATCAAAGGAATTTGTTTCATGGGTAAGTCTTTATAGCCAGTATATAATTGAATTTAGTTCTACTGTGACAGGACTTGAAAACATGTTCATAAGAAAATCACCTCTACCAGATTTCAAACCGCAAAGATATGAATATCGTGTTAAAAAAGGTAAAATAACAATGAGATGATTACCCTAAAAGATTTCTAAAAGCAGGGAGTAAATTCAGGGCCAATAGAAACAGTGCAATACCTATTGTTGCATACCTGACAGGATTAGCGATTTTTTCTGGGAGATATTCTTTCACGACATCATCGAGCATCTTGCCACCGTCAAGAGGTACCAGAGGGAAGAGGTTCATTAAACCAATTCCTATGTTGAGAACATATATCCAGTAGAAAGTAAAGAAGAGAGGAATAATTATGGATTCGCCGCCAATTTTCGATTTTACACTCTGCGCTGGGTAGATTCCGATATAACCCTTTCCAGGATTATTTGGATGCTCTTTTAATTTTATCTTGATATCTGTCCTCTTTCCATTTCGAATGATTTGGAGAGTTATAAGCTGACCCGGCTTTGTTGTGTTCATGAAATTCATAAAGCTATCAACAGTTGTGATCTGCTGCCCATCTATGCCAGTTATTATGTCTCCTTTCTGCAGTATGCCCTCTGCCGGGCTTCCAGGGACAACCCCCGCAACTTGAACCCCATTCGGCTGGAGAAGCGGAGCTATGGCGAGGTTTATTATCAAAAGAGCAACGACAGCTGTCACTATATTGGCCATTGATCCAGCTCCATAAACGCGTAATCTTTTTCTAAGCGGAGCTCTGTTGATTTCCTCTTCATCGGGTTCTACAAAGGCTCCGGGAAGTATTAGGAAGAGAACCAGACCAACTGATTTTAAAGGAATATCATCAGCTCGAGCAACGACACCGTGACTCAGCTCATGTACTACAAGAACAACAGCCAACCCAATAAGCCCATACCACAAAGGAATTGTTACACCGGGAATAACGAGCTGGACTCCGGCTGCAGCTCCCTTACTCGTTACGGTTTTCACGGCAGTCTTAAAAAGCATGTAGAAGACAAAAATCATTCCTCCAAATCCAAGGATTATGCCAATATCTCCATAAATCCTCCAGAAACGTTTATATCTCTGGGCAAGGCTATCTATAAAGCCCAAGAGTCTTTTTGTTCTCCACATCGCCACAAATGCATCAACCTCTAGTCCTTCCTCCTTCTCTTCTGGGTTTCTACCGAAGATCAGATACATTATAGCCCAGAAGGCCGCTATGCCTATGAGTACTGTAATGAGAGTTATGTTCATTTAATCCACCTAATATCACAGTGTGGGGATAGGTTTAAAAAAGTAATGTGCTATCTGCTGAATCGAAGTATCTTTTTAATATACTCAATAGAACGGGAATCAAACGCTAATTCCATCAGCTTTTGATAGTTTTCAACATTGAATGGAGAAATTGAAATAGAATTAGCAAGATAATTTAAACCTCTTTTCGGATCACCCCCAATCAGGAGGAGGAGTCCCATTTGACTCAGATGTATGCTGAGAACCTTGGGATTCTTCCAGATATCCTTATGTTTTCTGATGAACCTCTCCCTTCCGGGGATGTATTTTTTCATGTTAAACGATATCTGCCTGCCATGGACATAATATTTCGCAACAATTTCATCCACATAGTCGAACCTGTAATGCTTCGCTATTCGAAGCCACATGTCCCAGTCTTGAGAACTTGAGAGGTCTGGATCAAAAAGTCCCGCCCTCTTGAAGCATTCTCTCTTTATCAGCAGAGTGGGACTGCCAATGAAATTCTCTCGCAGAAGATGTCCGTATACATCTCCCCTGTATTTTGGCAGTCGTTTTCCCAGTACTCTTCCGTTTTGCTGGGAGACGTAATAAAAACCTCCGTAGACTACCCCGACCTCCCTATTGAGGTTTTCAAATTTTTTTACCTGAACGTCAAGCCTGTTCGGGAGCCACTCATCATCGTCATCAAGGAGGGCAATAAACTCACCACGCGCTTTTTTGATACCCGTGTTCCTTGCAACGGGACCCCCTGAGTTCTTTTTAAGGCGTATGTATCTGATTCTTCCGTCTTCTATTCTCTTTACTACTTCAGGAGTGTTATCGAGAGACGCGTCATCAACAACTATCAACTCAAAATCTCCGAACTCTTGGTTAAGCACGCTCTTTATGGCTCTTTTCAGAAGTTTGGCACGGTTGTATGTGGGAATTATAACGGATACTGTGGGTCTAGCCATCAAGAACCTCCCGGAGAATTCTTTCCATGAGTTCGATTACTTCACTCCGTAGCTCTTTCCTCGTGAGGCTCAATTCAATATTGGCCCTTATGAATCCCACCCTGCTTCCTACGTCATACCTTTCCCCTGCTATTATTCTTGCGAATATCTCTTTTTTGTTTAAAAGGGTTCTGAGGGCATCGATAAGCTGTATCTCACCGCCTTTGCCGGGAGGTGTCTCTCTAAGGGCATCGAACACATCCGGTGTTAGGACGTACCTACCGATTATCGCGATATTGCTTGGTGCCTCCTCCGGCGCGGGCTTCTCTATGAGGGTCTTTATTCTGTAAAGATCGTTTTCGATTTTTTCTCCGCCGATGATTCCGTATTTGTTAACAAGCTCATGTGGAACGTGTTCCACTCCCAAAACTGGCGAGTTTCTCCTTTCTGCGACTTCAATCAGTTGTCCTATCGCAGGTTTATCACTTATTATAATGTCATCTCCTAAAAGGACAGCGAATGGCTCTCCATTCACATGCTTCTCGGCGTGGAGTATGGCGTCTCCAAGTCCAAGGGGTTTCTTCTGACGAACGTAGTAAATGTCGACCATTTCGCCGATTTCCTTAATCTGCCTCAGCTCCTCGATTTTTCCCTTTTCTCTGAGGTAGTACTCCAGCTCAAAGCTTCTATCAAAGTAATCCTCAATCGCACGCTTGCCCTTCCCCGTGATTATAAGGATATCATCAATTTCTGCCTTGATGGCCTCTTCAACAACGTAATGGATAACAGGACGATCCACTATGGAGAGCATTTCTTTGGGCATTGACTTCGTTATAGGGAGCATCCTCGTACCCAGTCCAGCCGCGGGAATAACGGCTTTTCTGATCCTCACCAGCAGACCCCCTCGTAAATTTTTGCCGTTTTTTCGGCAGCCCTTACTCTACGCCCGTCTATAACAATCTTCCCAGAATAATCGAGCTCCTCAAACTCTTTCCACTCCGTGACTATCAGGACGGCATCAGTACCTCTGAGGACATCATTTGGGGATGTGGTGTATTCTATTCTCCTCCCCACATCAGAATAGAATCGCTTAAAGTTCTCCATTGCCTGAGGGTCGTAGGCTATAACTTTAGCTCCCTCATCAAGGAGCTTTTTGATAACGGCATAGGCTCTCGTTTCCCTCACATCATCCGTGTCCGGCTTGAAGGCCAGCCCAAGGACTCCAACGGGTTTTCCCCTAAGCTCTGGAACGTGCTTCTTGAGGAGCTCGATGAGCTTGAGTGGCTGCCTCTCGTTCACCTCAACCGTGGCCTCAAGTATTAACGGTTCCTCTCCAAGTTCTCTGGCCTTACTTATCAGAGCATGCACGTCTTTGGGGAAGCAAGAGCCGCCCCAACCGATTCCGGTCCGGAAGAAGTGAGGACTAATCCTATGATCCAGCCCAACTCCTTCAAAAACTTTCCACGAGTCAATGCCAAGCTTCTTGCAGATGTTCCCAATCTCGTTTGCAAAGCTGATTTTCGTCGCGAGAAAAGCATTTGAGGCGTACTTAATCATCTCCGCGGTTTTAATGTCGGTGAAGAGCTTGGGAGCGTCTATGGGCTTGTAGAGTTCCTCGAGAATCTCCCTCGTCCTCTCGTCCTGAACGCCGATGACGATTCTATCAGGGTTTAGGAAGTCCCTCAATGCAACGCCCTCGCGGAGGAATTCGGGATTCATTGCTAAACCAAAGTCTTTGAAGGCTTTTTTGTCGGAGTGCTCTTCCAGAATCGGCTTTACGACTTCCTCGGTAGTTCCTGGGAGGACAGTACTCTTGACAACGACAACGTGGTATGTGGTTTTCTCCTTCAGCATCTTGCCAATTTCTTCTGCAGCTCTTTTAACGTAGGTTAGATCAATTGAACCGTCTTCTCGTGAGGGTGTTCCAACGCAGATGAAAGTAACGTTAGAGTTTAAAATTGCCTCGTGATAGTCTTTTGTTGCATAATATTTCCCTTTAAATTCTTGCATTAATTCTTCTAAGCCCTCCTCATAGATTGGTGGTTCCGCGTTGTTTATCATGCTGATTTTTCCCTCGTCAACGTCCACGAAAATAACTTCATTTCCGAGTTTAACGAAACCCATTCCAGTAATGAGGCCCACGTAGCCAGAACCAATAACCGAAACCTTCATTATTCTATCCCCTGATACCCATAGGGGACAACTTAATAAAAAGGTGATGCTAATGGGAAGAAAAAAAGTCT
>JAMOPD010000305.1 GCA_027064745.1 Thermococcaceae archaeon | reverse complement strand
TTTCCTCTAGTTTCTCTCTGTATTTCTCTTGGAACACATCCAAAAGACCGTGCTTAAGAAAATATTCGTAAGTTTTCACTGCCCAAGAAAGCATTGAGAACATCACAATCTGAAGAAGCAATAGTGCAAGTTTAGGTATCCACGCGAGGTAATCTTTGATATAGTACACAATCCCACCAGGAACTAAGATAAAGAACACAACGAAGATAAATCCTGCAACGTAAAGAGCAGGTTTATCAGCTTGTTCAACGTGCGTGTCGGCTATTATCCTGCCAAAATAGTAGAGAATCGCACTAAAAGCCACAATTGCTATGGAGATCTCAAGGGGAGTAAACGAAAATGCATCGAGGATCACACGCTAACCCTCCTCCTTCCCGTTAGCAAATCCTTCATCAGCCCGCGCTTAACGCGCTCAAGCTTCTCCCTTCTCTGTCTGAGAAGTTCAAGCCTTCTGTCAACGGTGGAGATGATTTCGGCGATTTGTTTTTGTTCTTCGAGGGGTGGGAGGGGGAGAAGTATGTTCTTGATGTGCTTCTTGTGAATTTCCGTTCTGGTGGATGTTTTCGAATGGGGAATAATCTGTTTACGAGTAGAATTGCTGTTAAGTGCATACACTAAAAATAATGGGTACACAAGGGAGCGTTTTGGCTTGAGTAAAGCTAAGGAGCATAACCCAACAAATCTGTCTTTTGTGTTTACTAATTTTGCTATGCCTGGAGTGCCCCATTTTGTGTAAATAACATCGCCCGGCTCAGGAGTGAATTTTTTGATAAATTCAATGTTGTCCTCTGATATGTACTCAATTCCTGCTCTTGAGTGGTCTATGTAAAAGTTGTAGTCAGGAAATTGCAGAACATAGTTAACAGACACAAAGGGAATTCCAGTGTTGCTTTTCTTTGGAACTTTATGGGGAGTATCCTGTATTGCATTAAGAAGTTTTTCCAGTCTCACAACCTCCCATTCCTCAGGAATCTCGCCCAGCTCGGTCTTCTTGAACCGCTCGTGTCCGATGCCTCTCGTTAAAAGCCTCCGCATGAGGCCCTTCTTTAAGCGCTCCGTCCGCTCGATGGCCTCATCGGTCTTCTCGATGGCCTCATCAACGGTGCGCAGAATCTCGGCGATTTTCTTCTGCTCGGGAAGGGGTGGGATGGGAATAAACGTTCTTTTAAGTTCTCCTTTCTTAAAATGTTTCATTGTTGAGCCGTGAATTCTATTTTTAAGTTGTTCAATTGCTAAAAACATTGCATAATAGAGATAAAGCTTGTCAATTCCTTTTTTAGGGATGACTTTGAAAATATGTTGATTTAAAACAGCTTTTCCTCGGTTCCAGATATAAACTCCAATACTTGCAGACCAAGAAAAAAGCAAATCCCCATCTTTGACAATGTATTTCTCATCAATTTCTCCCTCAAAATAATTGAACTCTGCTTTCGGATCATTTAGATTTTGAATTCTAATAATTGGGAGACCTCTGTCTTTCCAATCTTTGGGACTAAATGCATATCCGTTTATATACTCCGCCACTTCACTTAATGGTTTTACGTCCCAATCCTCTGGAATCTCGCCGATTGGAGTTTTCTTGAACTTGGTTTTAGCCTGAGCCTGCATTGGGTTCACCTCAAAACATCAGTATTATGGCGCCTACAAATACTGAGTTA
>JAMOPD010000304.1 GCA_027064745.1 Thermococcaceae archaeon | reverse complement strand
TTTTTGAACCCCTTTCTCCAACCATCCGATTCTTACATTATCTCTATGGTCAAACTGTGGAACATATGGCTTGATATCAAGGAGAGGAGTACCATCAACGATATCCACGTCTCTGATGCGAAGGATATTTTTCTCAATGCTCAGAAGTTGCACTATTGATAATCCAATTGGATTTGGTCTTGCAGGCGCCCTCGTTGCAAAAACACCATGAATTTCATTATCAAGATATGGCTTTACAAGAAGAGAAAAAGGTTTTGAGAGATGAAAATGGTAGAGCAGGATGATATGAGAGAAACCTTCAAGGTCTTTCAGACCGGGGACAAATTCAGGAAATATCTCTATATATCCCTCCACTCCTTTACTCGCGGATGGCTGGATTGGCACACCCCTTGGTTCCTTGAATGGTGAATGTATAATCCCAATAGGTGTGTATTTAATCTCGATTTCTTTTTCTTTCATGACGCATCTGTATACTACCAATGCATTATTGCTGTTTCGGTATGGTATCTACTATTGACGTTGATGAGGTCAAAAATGAGGAGGATTGCTCCGATTATTTTGCACACTAGTTACTTCAAGATTTGTCTTCCGATAATGCATGCTACATGACAGCATCACAGGATGGAGAGGATCCACAGTTAACTTCAGAGTACCAACTGTCTTTAAACAGAGTATCATAAGGGTTTTCTTAGAACTTATTCTCAGATTGTCTGTTTTGTTTCCCTCTGATATTCAAAGTAAGAATATACAATTGTATAGACTGTAACCGAAATTACGGGAATAAGAATGAAAAATGCTGCATATTTCTGGAAAAATACACCAATGAAAGCGATTATTCCAGCAATCTTGAACAATTTTCCTCCAATTTTATGAGTCTTTTCCCATACCCTTTCACTGCTCAATGTCCAAGGCGTTCTTATCCCTATGGACCAGTTTCTTTTTGCATTTTCCACTAAAATTCCAATATAATAGAAGAGTATACCCATAGCAGGCATCAATGGTTGAATTATGCTGAATCTAACTCCTGTGTTCCATAGGAGAGTAAGAATGTAAACATAAAACATGTATACGACTATCAAAATCACAAATCCATCATAATATTTTCTGAATTTATCGATGTTTTGTTTTAGCGGATCTATTTTTGGAATTGCAAT
Source organism: Thermococcaceae archaeon (assembly GCA_027064745.1). GTDB lineage: Archaea > Methanobacteriota_B > Thermococci > Thermococcales > Thermococcaceae > Thermococcus. Next base: position 518 of record JAMOPD010000304.1, on the reverse strand, counting down.
GAGGAGTAAAAATATCAACAGAGTGAGTATCGGCATCAAAAACAATCCCCAAAATTTTGATATATATCCATCTACCTGCCCCTGGGCATTCCAGTGTGACGCCATCCTTTCGGGCATTTGAGGATAGATGCAGATGGCAATGATGAAAGAGATAAAAATTATCCCTATACCTACCATCTCGCTTTTTCTCATTATTCCCCATATCAAAACCTCTTGGAGACTTATAGCCTTTTTGTTTCTGAGGAAGTGCAAGGATGGATGTATCTGGATAGGGAGATACCGACACAGGGTTGTAGTATAGGAAAGTGTTTCTTACCTTACATCTGGGGCGGCGCCCAGGATGGTATTTTCTGCAAACAAAATCTTTCTACACCTCGTCTCATACCATAATCAGGTGTGAGTTTTTAGGGGGATCTGTATGGGCCTTGATGTAGAAAGGGTTTCAATCTCATCAAGCACAGCAACTCATCAAGCGAATGAAAAATAAAAGATGATTGTCGAGATAGCAACATCCTGTT
>JAMOPD010000303.1 GCA_027064745.1 Thermococcaceae archaeon | reverse complement strand
CCCTTTTTATTTCAGGCCTTTAAGAGTGAGTACTGCACGATAATCGCCCGCTCCGGGAAGAAGTTCAGGGGCTAAGTCCCTTAACGCCCCGTCTCTATTTTTGAGAGCAGCTCCATTATCAGCTCCCTCATCTCCCTCATTTCCTCTTCCAACCTGTCGAGGCGGGCAAGGATTTCATCATCTGGTGTGGTGGATTTCGTTTTCTTTTTCGCTCTCTTTTTCTTAGTGATCCTTTTTGTCTTCTTCTTGACCTCGTGGCGGTATGGTTTCGTCCCTAGAACTTCTGCAATTGTTGTTTTTAACTGCCACCACTTTTCGAAAACTTCCGGTGCATTCTTCTCGAGATAACTGTCCGATGATTTTACGTTATCTATCTCTGCTCCAAGGTGATCATGTGCTGCCCTGGCTTTCTCTTCCTCTTTAATGGGATCGATGCTCAGGAACGCAGAGGAGTATTCTTTGATTGCTCTAAGAACTTTTATTAGATCTTCCTTTGTTTTTTTTTGGATCTTTTATGATGAAATGCTTAGATAAGTGCCTTACGATGTCTTCCGCAAATCGCTCCTCGTCTATCGCTTCAGGAGTTTCCTCCCTTCTCTTCAAGGAATTCTCAATGGCTATCATAACAGCGCGACCGATCTCCTTTGTGTATTTGTTCCCTGTTTTCTTGACGATTAGGTACGGAATTATCTCTCTCGCTAGTTCGTGAGCTACAAGCGTGGGTATATTTTCGTATATTGCTTTCTGCTCATGGAGAGGACTTCTTGATTCCGCATATACAGTGTTTAAAGTGTAATCATCTATATCCTCTCCAAAAATCTGCTTGATATTTTTTTGTCGTCGGATCGTTCGGAGTTGATCTAACTACTGAGCGACGTACCCACCATACCGGTTTCTTCATCTCCGCAGCAACTTCTTCCACGGTTCTTTTCTTTTTCCCAAACAACGCCATTTTACGGCCCCCATAACTCCCACACGGCCTCATGCTAACTCTTCCTACCCTTTTATTGGCACTCGGAAAGGATTTTTGCTGATGTAACTCCAGAAAAATAAAGAAAAGAAAGGCTCATTCAATCTTGGCCCCACACACCGGGCAGAACTTCGCCCCTTCAGGAACTATGTGGCCGTTAGGACAACGCTTTATCTTATGGCCGCAGTAGGGGCAGAATTTCGCTCCCGGTGGAATGGGCTTGCCGCAGTAGGGACAGATTTCCTGCTGTTGAGCCTGTGCAGGTGCCGCTTGCTGGGGCGGTTGCTGGTAACCTGCGGGAGGAACACCCCCACCAGCATAGGGTTGCGCTGGTTGGGCGGGCTGCTGGAACAGCTGTGGTACGAGCATCATTCCTGCTCCAACAGCTGCTCCTTGACTCTTTCCGAGTTCAGCCGCCACCTGCTTGGTGGTGTCCATCTGCATGACGTATTGAGCGTTTCCAGTCTGCATTATCCAGAAGAGCCTCTGGCGCCACTCGTCGGTTGTGTTCACTCCTTCAATCTTTACATCCACCAGCTCAAGGCCAAGCCTGCGGAAGTCTTCAAGGAGTTTAACCTTAACCTGAGTGCTAACCATGTCGAGGTTCTGGAAGAGGTCAACGATAGAATATGTGCTGAGATGCTTCATCATGTTTTCATTGAAGTAAGCTCTGACGAACTTTGTAACATCGCTGGCATCATAGAGCCCCTGACCTCCAACGACTTCGGTTATGAAGAGAACTGGATCACCAACTTTGAACCAATAAACTCCGTAATATTTGATCGGCGCAAGTTCTCTTGTCTGTGTTTCCCCTCCATAACGCCCCTGAAACTGCTTCATGCTGACGAAGATTATGGTAGCTTTAAATGGACTGTTTGAACCGCCAACGAGCTTATAGAGTAAAGGTAAATTTTGTGTCGTCAGTGTGTGCCTTCCTGGGCCAAGAACATCATAGATTTTTCCATCACGCATAAACACAGCGACTTCGTACTCATGAACTATCAGCTGGCTTCCCCATTTGATGACCTCATTTGGATAGCGCCATATTATCTCATCTTCCCCTGGATTGACCCATTCAATCACCGTTACCATTTCATTCACCCACCACAAAGCTCATTCTGTTGGATATAACACTCTCAAGTTCATTAAGCTTATCTTCGAGATTGAGAACTGCCATTCCAAGCTGCTGGGGATTAGCCACTGCCGCACTTATTGCCTGTGCATCTTCAAGTATTGCCTGTGCATCTTCAATCATATTGGCATCATATTCAATAAGCTTCCTCAGTTCGTCCTCTTTGAACTTGATCCTGTCGAAATACCCCCTATAACCAGCTTCAGCATGTTTAATCCTTCCTTCCAGCATCATCGTTTTTTTCCTGAGATTCTCAATTGCCATCAGCTGAGGACAGCCAACCATCGCACACCTCTGAAGAGCCCTTTCAAGCTCCCTCTTTGCCTGCCCAAGAAGTTCGGCAACCTTACCCCTTATAAGCCGATCATCCTCCCTGAGAAGCTCCTTCTGCTTGTAGCCGTGGAATCCCGGAACGAGGAGCTCAATTTTTTCAAATATTGAGGTTTCCTTTCCCATTCGAACACCTCCTCATGGTTTGAAATGTATATGCTCATAAACCCTTCTTATCTGCCCTGTGGTCTGGATTCTGTGAGCACTCTTAAATAGTATAGGTATAGCTCCGGCTAGTCCAGGTATGAATCCTCCTAAAAATCCCCAGAAGCCTCCTGCAGCTGCAAAGATGATACCAGCCACTATGCCAGCAGCTAAAACTCCACCTCCAAGCACACCTGCCTTTTTTCTGGCTTCGCTGGTCATTGGATATTTGGCCTCTATTATCCTTCCATCAGCTCCATCCACAAAACCATAGAATTCCTCGCTCCCGTATTCATAATGAACTTCCCATATGGGATAATGCACAAGTCCCTGATAATGCACATCAAGGTCAAGTTTTTCCTCGCTGAACCAGTCCCCTGAATCTCTGGCTTCCTGCTTAATAGCCGCTACTACTTTGCTGATTGCCTCCTTTTCCGCTTCCTCTCTGCTAATTTCAGGCTCATAATATTTTCCTTTTTTCACTATACTCTCGTCAAAGAACCGTTTTCCTCTAACTGGAAACGGATAATTCCTGAGTAGCTCTTTGAACTTTTTAACTGCGGGTATCCCTATAAGTATGACTTCCTCTGCTGTACTTCCGATGAGGTTGCCATGGATGTAGAAGAAGTGTACAGGAACATAATGGAGAACCTTCTCTTTAACCCTAGCATCGACTATATCCGCGGGAGCACCGTATTCTCTTGAGATGAACTTTAAAAGCAAACCTGCAGGATCTTTTCCTATCGGTGGGAAGAAGAAATGCTCACCTACTTTCTCTTTACTTTCAACTTCAAATGTTGTGCCACAGTATGGGCATGTTGTGACACTTATAGTGTCTGGAACAACAAATTTGGCAGAACATGTTGGACACTGCACCTCCATCTTCCTCACCTCTCTATCCTCGTTCCTGCAAGAACTTTACTTCCTGAGTAGTATGCTAATCCAGCTCCTGCAATGAGGGGCAATATGGCTGCTCCTGATGAAATAGCCGCTGCTCCAACTCCACCAATTACAATTCCCATGATGATGCCTCCTATGTACATGGCCCTTCTTAGAGCTGTCATAGGTTCAGTGGCGGCAACATCCTTCCCATCCCATCCTGAAAACGCAACTTTGAATATCGAATTCCCGTATTTGTAATATACCGTCCATATTGGAAGAAGGACAAGCCTTACATCTTCTGGCTCGCTGGGTTCACAGCGGAAGTATTCTATTTCATCGGATTTAGCCTTATACTCTTCCCTGACGACGTCAACGGCATCCTCTTTCATGAGCATTTTTGCTTGCTGTTCGTCAATTTCCGTGTTCAGTATTTCAAGCTTTATTTTCTGCCATTCATCCTCATTGAGGTCTTTCAAGGGTTTCAACTTTGGAGAATTCTTTTTGTAATGCTCAATTATGTCGTTTATCCCAAAATCAGTGACCTGCCTCCTTGCTGAGCCCATTAGATACATCGTTCTGTCTATGAACTCGTGATAATGCCTCTCGACCGTGTGGCATTCTTCTCTGGTGTTTCCTTCGCTATCAGTGACGGTATGACATTCAGTTTCTCTTTTCATGTATTTAACTTCTCCAGTGAGGGAAACTCGACCCCTCCAATAAGGAACGTAGTGTCCTTCAATTTCCACAACTTGAATGTCATCTTTGAGCCTTCTTAGATCCATGTCCTTTTCAACTCTTTTCATGAATGCTTGGTAAATCGCATCTTTCTTTAGGCTTGGAGCTATGTATATATGTTCTGTATCAATGCTTCCACTAATGTGGTTTGGATAGCCACAATAGGGACATATCGCTATAATGGTCTCAGGAGATACCTCCAGAGGAGCACCGCATCTTTCACATTTGAAAGCCTGCATAGGGCATCACTATCTTGGATAAATGATTTTCTAAGTATTTAAGGATGTCGCATTTAAATTTCAAAAGTATTTTGAAAACTGGAAATTTAAATTTCAAACTCTGGATATGTTATGTTATAAAATCAAAATTAAAAGTTTAAAAAGACTGTTCATAAGTTGTAGAATTTCCAATTAGCGACTTGAATATCAAAAGGATATGGTGAGGAATATATGGTCCACTTGATATGCTATATCAAATTTTGGAAAGAGATCAGTAGTGGAGCAGAAGTGAGTATTCCCACCTCGTTGGAATTGTGAAAGTCGAGTGGAACAAGAGTGTGAAAATGGAAATTCAAGCAGTTTCACATGGAAAACAGTTGGAGGTGGAATGGGGATTGAAGTGCATATTTACGCCTCATAAAGGCTCTGAAGTAGTAGGATGGAATGTAACAATCCCTATAGAGTTAGCATTAAAATTGTTGGTAAAATTTGTTAAAGCTATTAATCAGAATGATAGAGCACCCAGCAGATACTGTCAGGATAAGTTAGACAGCCTGTCGGGCGCTCCCACAGGTTATCCTAACATTATGCACATATCTTGTGGAAAGGTTTTTATCTTCCTCGCCATTTTAAAACTATGTATAAACCTGTGGGAGGCATAATTATGGGGGTTGAAAAGGTTCCAAAATATGACATTCCTGTAAAGAAAGTTGATTATGTTTTTATCGAGCTCGACAAAATGAAGCCGCATGAGCAACTCGTCCAGAAGGAGCTTGAAGATTTTATTGAGAGTGTAACTGGTTCTGGCGTTTTCTGGAAGGCAATGCTCCTCGCCAAGGTTCCAGGTGAGGACATGTACCTGATAGTTGACGGCCATCACAGATGGGCAGGCCTTCAGAAGCTCGGCGCCAAGAAAGCCCCTTCCGTTATACTCGACTACTTCAGCGACGACGTCAAGGTCTACACTTGGTACCCGGCCTTCAAGGGTAACCTTGATGAAGTCATCGAGCGCCTTAAAAAGGAGGGACTCGAGGTCGTTGAGGATCCCGAGGCCGAGGAGAAGGCCGAGAGGGGCGAGATCGCCTTCGCGATAGTGGGTGAGAAGAGCTTTTCCATTCCAGGCGGCCTTAACGAGCAGAAAAAGGTGAGCAAGGTTCTTGATGAAATGAACCAAGAAAAAGCCATAGAGCTCATCTATTATGGCCTCAAAGAGGATGCTAAGGATGACATGAGCAAAGGTGAGATTGACTATGTCTTCGTCAGAAAAGCCCCAAGCAAGGAAGACGTCATGGAGCTCGTTAAAAGAGGAGAGGTCTACTCACCTAAAACCACCAGGCATGTACTTCCGTTTATTCCAGATATGATCGACGTTAAGCTGGAGGATCTCTTTTGATTTCATTTTAAATTTCTCTGCCAATGAGGAGGGATTAACCGGCTGAGTTATGATGAACAGCCAATCCTGAGGCGGTGATTAAAATCATCCGCGGAATAATCTTTGATGTCGATGAAACTCTTGTGTATTATGATGGTTACAATCAAGAGGAATGGTATAGGTTATATGTTAAACCTGCGCTTCTGGAGAGAGATATAAAGCTCGATTACTCTACCTACAGAAAGATGACAAAAGGCGAGTTGCCACGGAGTTATGTAGAACGATTTGGAATTGATCATGTTGAATTTTGGAAACTAGTTGATGGTCTAAGCTTGAAGTATCGCAGAGAATTAGCTAAACAGGGTAAAATTAAGGCGTTTTCAGATGTTGATATCTTAAAGGATATCAAAAATCTCGGTTTAAAGTTTGGTGCAGTTAGCAACGCCTCTCAGGAGTGCACCGAATTTGTGTTGGAACTGTTCGGCTTAAATAAATATTTTGATGTCGTCTTAGGGAAGGATTATAGTTATCTCAACGGAGTGAAGCCCAACCCCCATCTCATCCAAAAGGCCTTGAATAGCCTCCAGCTCACACCAGAGGGGGCTCTAATGGTTGGAGACAGCAGACTGGATATTATTGCAGGGCATAGAGCAGGGCTGAGGGTAGTTCAGATAATGAGGTTTAGAAAGGTTGAGGGTGCTGATTACTACGTAAATAATCTTCAGGAACTCTACAATTTATTGATCTCCCAGATTCGGGAGTGAAACATCCAAAGGAGCAAGAAAGGAAAATTCAAAAACCAAAACATTATGCATCTATGCCTACTTCAAGCCAGTCAAGGGATTTACTCATGATTTCATTTTAGAATATAGCTCCATGCTGTGGGATAATGTTAGGATAACCTGTGGGAGCGCCCGACAGGCTGTCTAACTTATCCTGACAGTATCGGACAGGTGATTCGTTAGAGTTTTTAATAACCTTTAAATTTTCGTGGGTGTATATTCTTTGATGAGGAGAGGACTTGCAGAGTTACCTTTACACGGCGGTCACGTTCCGGCGTGGCTGGCGCAAAGAATGAGGAAGCTCACCCAGTTAGTGCTAATTCTGGCAGTTGAGGAGTACGGAACGAAGGGTCTCCTTGAGAGGCTCTCCGACCCGGTCTGGTTTCAGGCCTTCAACAACGTCATCGGAATGGACTGGGACTCCTCGGGTTCAACCACCGTGACGGCTGGCATGATAAAGGACGCCCTCTGGAGGGAGGAGCTGGGGGTTAAAGCTGCAGGCGGGAAGGGCAAAAAGAGCCGGGCAACACCGGAGGAGCTGAAAACCATAGCCGAACTCTACGAACTCGACCCCGAGCCCTACGTGAGAACATCACGGCTGGTCGCGAAGGTGGACACCGTCGCCCTCCAGACCGGCTACCAGCTCTACCATCACGTCTTCTTTCTCGATGAGGAGGGCAACTGGGCGGTCATCCAGC
>JAMOPD010000302.1 GCA_027064745.1 Thermococcaceae archaeon | reverse complement strand
GCCTCTCACCACAGCCTCAGAAGAAAAGCCGGTGGTCGTGACATCAATAACACCTCTGGCAAGTATCGTTAGGGAGGCATTTGGGGATTCGGTCGATGTGGTTTATTTGATTCCTCTTGGAATTGATCCTCATGAATATCAGCTTACGGCCCAACAGGTTGAGATGCTTGGAAAGGCTGATGTCATAGTAACCACTGGCGGACATCTGCCAGCAGAGCAGAGGATGGTTGAGCTTCAGAAGGAAGGTTTGATCAGGGGAAAGGTACTTCTAATTGAAGACTACAAAAAATTTGGCTTCCGCTATATGAAAGAGCACTGGTACAATGAAAAGAACAATCCCCATGGAATATGGCTTGACCCATATAATGCCATAGCAATAGCGGAAGCCGTTAAAGATGCTCTTATAGAGCAGTATCCGGCTAATGCTAATATTTATGGAGCTGAATTTGAGAAGTTCAGGATTAAGGTTGAATCCATAGCAGATGCATACACAAAAACTGTTTCAGACATGTCTTCCAGGCTCAAGGCGGTAATTCAGATGCCGCCTGATCAATATGCGGTTGAATGGCTCGGAATTAAAGTGATATCCTCTATCAAGCCTGAAGAAGAGGTTCCTGCGGAAGGTGTTGATGATTTGCTCAGAACAGCTAAAAATGCAACACTCATAGTTTATTCCTCCTCCAGCTCTGAACAGCTGAAAAAAGCCGCCCTCGAGCTATCGGCTAAGAGCGGTAGACCTTTGGCCGATATCACCGTTTTCTGGAAAGATAGGCCATATACAGAAGTTCTGGAGGAAAACACTGCTAACATAATTAAAGCACTCTCAGGGAATAAGGTTGTGGAGGAACCTATCAGGGGCAATAACTGGGTAGCATACGTCTTAGCATCTCTTATCGTTGGTATTGTCCTTGGAACTGCAATTGGATTTATAATAAAGGAATAGCTTACCACTGATAGATACTGTCAGGAGTCAGCTCGCATACCGGACTTATCATCAGGCGCCTCACAGGTTATCCTGACAGTATGCACTGATACAAAGAAAGCTTTAAATATCCAACAGGTTGATATAGCTTGGTAAAAATGAGACGGTTGGTTTTATTTACTATCATTCTAATCACTGTAATTAGTATTCCAACATATGCATCAGCTCAAAATGAAATAAAGGTTTTTAGTATAGATGATGTCATTGGTGGGAATGGAAAGGCACTGCTTTTTGCTGGATATCAAATTCTCACAGACTGTGAGTCCCAGCAAGGATGCTGGAAAGCAGGAAAACTGGATTGGTATCTCTATGAAAACGGAAAGTTTTACAAGGTTGATTTTGGGGACTATACCCCGTTATTTTGGTGGAATGGCTGGATTCTGGCTAAAATTACTCCCTACAGTCTCTATGTTGTGCGTCTCAGAAACTGGAATATCCAACCTCTCTTCAACCTAAGAACACACAGGTGGGATATGTATTTCAATGGGAATGAAATTGTTGTTGCTAAAAAGAATGGTTATTACAACTCTACCATCCTTTTACTTCTTCAACGGAACCATGCATTCCATAAAAGTGCATGGGGAAGTTGTTAATGCCCGATATGGTAGCAGAGCATGGATTTTTGAATACGTAAAGAGACTCCGCAGGGCGGATTTCCAAGAAGGAATATATGTGCTCAAAGATGAAAAAATATTCACATTCAATACATCGGATATGGTCAATGATTACTCCTTCAACGGGACTCATGTTCTGATTGAAGTTGAAGATCACACCTATGCTCTCTATCTCTGGAATTTGACATCATCAGAACTCCTAAATACAACCCAGGGTTTTTCAATCTATGGCTGGAATGGAACGTGGTACCTCGGAGACAGGTATTATTCCCAGAATCCTCAATTATACCGTCTTGAAGGCAACAATCTAACGATTGTATCGTCTGATTATGTTTATGTGAAAGGATACAGAAACACAACCCCTAAGCTTGTCGTTGGAAATAAAATAGTGCATCTCAAGGGGCTTGCTGAAACTAAGGTTAGAGTGGATCACTATCTTGATTCTATGGATTATTGGTACTATCTGAGAGAATCTGCCTCTTTTGATGATGCTGTTGCATATATCCAATATAATGGTAAAGAACGGAAGTTGATAATAGTTGAGAGTGGCAGGAGACAGGTTTTTCCTCTTGGCGAATACTTTGGCGGATTCAGTATAATACCCTCAGAAAAGGAGTTGTTCATATATAGCTACTGGAATGATGGAAGCTCAAGGCTTTATACATATCGTGAAGGAAAACTTAAAGAGCTAACTGATGAAGTCGAAAGCCTCAGCGAGGGAGTGAAACTTGAAGGGTCCAAAGTCATGGCAGTTTTTCCATGGAGCAAAGGACTCTTTTTAAATGTTAATCCCCTGTGGGAAGGGAAACTGCTCTATTATTACGACTGGACGAATTTTACACTAATAGGCCTTAACTTTAAACCCCTTGGTCAGATTGGTAGATTCTATGTCCTCAACTCTCAGGGAGGAATATCCTATTTCCACAATGGCTCTTGTATGTGGAAGGCTGATACCCTTCATGGAGAATACACGGGGGGAATATTCATAGCCAGAAATGAGACGGCGACAGAAATCTATAATATAACTGAAGGCGGATTAAGAAGGCTTCTCCGGCTTGAAATCCCCTTGAAGTTCCTCTACAGAAGTGGAGGATATCTCGTTTTTCAGCAGGAAGGGACTGATATCTTGGCAATCTTCAACGGAACCTCTTTTATCCGCCTTCCTATAGAAGGGCATGTACTTGGACTGCCTGATGGCAGGGTAGCAATATGGCAACATGGAAATCTTTACCTCTGGGATTTCAGGAATCTAAAGAAAATTGGAGAGTTCAGCAAAAATCTGATTCCTATCGATTACAGAAGAGGTATAATACTTGGAGAATCTGCTGCATCTGGAGTATTTAAATCGCTCTATCTCTATAATAACTCCCTCAATATGCTCTTTCCTCCAGAAAATAATACTCTATATTACTATCTTAACGGCACTGTTGTGGAGCAGAAATGCTGGTTTTTCCTTTTCAAGAGGTGTAACTATACTGTCTTTGATTTAAGCAAACATGAACTTGGGGAATTTAAAGGAAAAGGGTACTTCGGCTACTCCTTTTGGAATGGAGACCTGTACTTTACAAACGGTACTCACCTGATAGATTTCGGAAATTCAAAGAGCATAAAACTGCCATTTGAGATTGATGATGCTTCCATGGTTTCTTCCAAAAGAGGACTCGTCATCTTTGGTGGGAATAAGCTTCTGCTATACAATGGAACCTTTAGAGACCTTTCGGAGAAGTTTCTCAATGCATACATGAATCAGCCTTATTATCCATCAACCCCTTTGAAGCTCTGTAAAAAACTGCCGTTTAAAGTTAAAGAATTGAGCAAAAATACAACTCATTATTCACCGCCACAGCCATCATCTTCAATCTCTCCCCAAACCAACACCACTGCTAGGCGGCCTATTGGAGGGTTAGCTTTGGCCGTCTTAATTTTTGGAATTGCTCTCTTAGTTATTGGAATAGTGAGGTATCGTTGAAACTTGATGAGAGGGCTGTTTCATGATTGGTGTTTTTTTGTTTTGTATGGTTTTTAAATATTGCAAATATTGAAGATGCGGGGATAACAACGCTTATCAAGGCTTAACCAGAAGGGCTTTCAAAAATGAAAAATGAAAAATATAATCACTCCCTCTTGTAGGGCTTACCATCCCACTTGGGTGGTCTTGCTCTTCCTATTATTCCCGCAACAACCACCAGCGTCACAACATAGGGCAGAGTTGCGATGAACTGCCATGGCACGGTTCCCGCCATCCACGGATTGTTCTGTATCCATATTGCCAGATTGTCAAAGAACCCGAAGAGGAATCCACCAAGAAGGGCCACTAACGGGTTCCATCCACTGAACACCATATTTGCCAGAGCTATGAAACCTCTTCCAGCGGCTATCTGCTTCGTTACCGTTCCGAGCCAATCAACGCTGAGATAAGCTCCTGCAGCTCCAGCCAATGCTGAGGCGAAGAGCACTGCACCAAAACGATAGAGTTCAACGTTTATTCCGAGAGCATCAGCAGCCTCAGGATTTTCACCAACAGATCTGATTCTCAGCCCGAGGGGTGTCTTGAAGAGCATCCACCAGACTAAAATAGTAACGATGAAAGTTATTATCACCATCGGACTGAGTGAATTTCCAAATGCATCCATCCAGAGAGGCTTAATCTGGGCATAGTTTGGAACTTGATGCTGGCCAGCAGTTCCCCAGTAGGCTCTTATTCCGAACGCTACAGCTCCATAGCCAAGCAGGTTTATACCTATGCCCGGAATAACATGATCTCCCTTGAGATATACGGTGAGGACACCGTGTATGGCGCCAATAAGCATGCCAACGAAAGCACCGCCGAGAATTCCAATCCATCCGCTGTGGGCAATTTCAGCTATTATAGTGCCGAAGAATGCCGAGAGCATGAGGATTCCCTCGTAACCGATGTTGACTACACCTGCTCTCTCGCTAACAACTGCTCCAACACTCGTCAGGACTATGGGTACCATTGCTGCCAGTGAACCGAGAAGCAGACCCACAATCATGCTTTCGTTCACTTCGATCCCCTCCTGAAAAGATTTTTGAACAGGTCAGCCAAGCCAGGAACTGCGACCGCAACGATGATAATACCTTCTATGATTTTGACCATTTCAAGAGGAACACCCGTCTGCTGCATCTGTGTAGCACCTGCATTCAGCATACCAAAGAGGATTCCTGCGAGGATTATGCCAAGGGGATGGTTTCTGCCAACGAGCGAAACACCTATACCGTCAAAACCATATCCTGAAACATTGGCCAGTCCTTGGGTTATGGCATACCCTGGGGGAACTCCCATCACCTGAACAGCTCCGGCAAGGCCCGCTGTCATGCCGCCGAGAACAAATGACCATATCGCGGCAATTTTTGGGTTAATTCCTCCATACTTGGCAGCTGTAGGGTTTTGACCACTGGTTCTGAGCTCATAGCCAAGTTTTGTGTGCCACATTATGACGAAAATTATGACTGCGGTGATGACGGATACTATGAATGCCCATGAGAGGCTGGTGTTGGGGATGAGGAGGTGCAGCCTGGCGCTTTGTGGAATTGAGAGGGTACTGTTAGGATCTTTTGGATTGTAAAAGACATCCAAAGCAAGCCATCCCACGATGTAGACAGCTATCCAGTTAAACATGATAGTCGAGATAACTTCATGAACTCCCCTGTAGACCTTGAGAGCTGCCACAGGAAGTGCCCACAGTGCTCCGATGAGGATGCCTCCAAGCATACCTGCTATTGGATTTTGGAGATACTGTGTCACGGCAACGGCAGCTATCGCTCCAAAGTAGACCGTTCCTTCAGCACCGATGTTAAAAAGGCCTGTCCTGGCCCCTATTGCAAATGTTAGGGCAGTGAGTATGAGGGGTGTTGATTTGCTCAGAGTTTCGGCTATTCCATCAACCGAGCCGAGAGCCCCTACTATCAAGGCCTTGTAGGCATCGACAGCGCTGTATCCGCTCGCCCAGAGAACTATGGCACCAATTAGGGCACCTATAAGTATGGCCAGCAGGCTTTCTGTGAGGGGTTTAATGTATGCCCTGCCTACACTCATTCTCTGACACCTCCCATCATAAGACCAATCTGTTCCTCTGTAACCTCCTCGGGCTTTACAATGCCCATGAACTCACCTTCGTACATTATTGCCATCCTGTCACTCAGCTGAAGAACCTCGTCAAGATCTGCAGAAACGAGTAGAACACCTTTGTTTTCATTTCTGAGTTTCACGAGATAGTTTCTGATATATTCCGTCGAAGCAACATCCACACCACGTGTTGGCTGAGCGGCCACTATGAATTCCGGCTTTTTGCTGACTTCCCTAGCAACTATAAGCTTTTGCTGATTTCCACCGCTGAGAGACTTTACGGGAGCCTTTACTCCGGGAGCAACTATTTCGAACTCCTCGATGAGGGCATTTGAATGCTTCTCCACCTTGCCCCAGTCTATCAGTGAGAATCCCTTTGAGAACTCCTCTCTCCAGTGAAGTCCGAGGATTGAGTTTTCCATGACGCTCATCTCAAGGATAAGTCCCATATGAGTTCTGTCCTCAGGAATGTGAGCAATGCCAAGGTCATACAGATCACGAGGAGCTTTACCTGTTATGTCCGTACCTTTTAGGATTATTCTCCCTTTTTCAACGTTCCTAAGGCCTGTTATGGCCTCTATAAGCTCACTTTGTCCGTTACCCTCAACACCAGCTATACCAAATATCTCACCGGCACGGACCTCAAAGGAGAGCCCCTTAACAGCCTCTTCACCACGGTCTCCTTTTACCCAGAGATTCTGAACCTGTAGTATCGGTTTTCCTGGCTCCTTTGGTGGTTTTTGGATTCTAAGGACAACATCCCTCCCAACCATCATTCTGGCGAGGAGCTGTGGTGTTGCTTCGCTCGTATTGACTGTTCCTATGACTTTTCCCCTTCTTATCACCGTTACACGATCTGTTATCTCCATGGCCTCGTTAAGTTTGTGACTGATGAAGATTATCGTCTTACCCTGACTCTTGAGTTTCCTGAGGACTTCAAAGAGTTCCCTGACCTCTATGGGTGTCAAAACTGCGGTGGGCTCATCCAGAATGAGAACATTAACATCCCTAAAGAGCATCTTGAGGATTTCAATCCTCTGCTGGACACCTACTGGAAGGTTCTCTACAGGAACATCCAGCGGCACCTGAAAGTTCAGCTCATTCATAAGCGTTTGGAGCTTCTTTCGGGCTTTTCCAACATCT
>JAMOPD010000301.1 GCA_027064745.1 Thermococcaceae archaeon | reverse complement strand
GAAAGCAGCCCGTGTCCTTCCATCCCAAGGATTATATTCTCAAGAGCATTGAAGACCTCCACAAGTGTGAAGTGCTGGTGCACCATTCCAATACCACGCGTAAGAGCATCCGCAGGGCTCTTAAAGCGCACTTCCTTTCCTCGGAGATATATTTTACCTTCAGTAGGCTTGAGCATTCCGAATAGGACTTTCATTAATGTTGTTTTACCGGCTCCATTTTCGCCTAAGAGGCCAAGAATTTCGCCTTCATAAACCTTTAAATCAACGCCTTTTAGGGCCTCTGTGCCATCAGGGTAAATCTTAACAATGTTCTTCATTTCGAGTACTGGAACCTCTGCTTCCATTGAATCACCTCCTCAATTATAAACAAGAAAAGAAGAGAAAGCTCACTCTTTGTGTTGCTTGTAGTAATTAATGGCCCAATCGGCACCGAAACGATAGCCACCCTCAAACTTGTAGAGAACCGGAATCTCCATACCGAGTACGATACCTATCGTGTCTTTACCATCGTTGAGCGCTATTAAAGCTGCCAATGCTCCGGCCAAAGCTGAACCCTCATTCTCCTTAAAGAGAACCATCTGAACGTTGTGTGGCATGTCCGGGTCGTAGCCGTCTATGATGACGAATCTCTGCTTTGGATATTCCTGAGCAACCTGCTTGACAGCTTTGGTCATCATGAATCCAACGGCTACAATTATGTCATACTGACCGCTCTTGGCAAGGCTTCTAAGGTTCGGTAGGTAATCGTTCTCACTGTTGCTCTGAAGTTGAGTTAGCTGAAGCCCAAAGTCTTTGGCTGCTCTCTCTGCACCCATATATGCCATATCGTTGAAGCTCAGATCACCTCTTCCACCGATATCATAAACGATAGCAATCTTCTTGGTGTTCTGTCTCTCATTGAGGGTTTTATTGAAGTATGTCTCCGGCTTGGGAGCGCTAGCTGCCCAGTCTTTGGCGAGCTTTTCCATTTGGTCTAAGCTTGTGCTTTTTCTAAGGGCTTCAATCTGACTTTTATCCGTTGCTTTAGGTATGACTGTCTTTCCGCTGATTATGTCCTGCTGGAGCTGGTCAACAGCCTTCCATATCCAGTCTGGAATCTGGGCACGAGTTTTCTTCAGGGTTTCAAAGAGTTGCTGTTCATTTTGGAAGCCGAGTTCCTGAAGCTTCTTCTGTCTGACATCTGCAGGCAGTGAGTTAAACATATCCTCTACGTCCTTTATGGTGCTGAGCTTAACACCACCTTCTTTGAGACCAAGCTCAACAACACCGCCTCTGAACTGGTTTTCCTCCGCCTGCTTAACAGCGTTGTAAACACCGACATCAACACGCTTCATCATGCTTGCGATTATAACTCCCGGCTTGATCCAGTCTTGGGCGGAATCAACACCTATTGCAAATGGTGGACCCATCTTTTTGTTGTTGGCCTTGAGGTAGTCACCAACAGCTTCAAAGACACCGAGACCAGTTCCACCTGCAACTTGGTATATAACCCATGCACCCTGTTGAAGTTGAGCCTGTGTCGCGGTCTTACCCTTAGCTGGGTCATTGAATGCACCTGTATAAGTATAGAGTATTTTTATGCTGGTTTTAGTCCCTCCGCTGCTTATACATCCGCTGGCCACGATGCTAAGAGCCAGAAGGCCCATCATTAAAAAGGCGAGTAGTTTTTTCTCCATTTATAAAACACCCCTTGGAAGTTCTTCAGAACCATAGAGATTTTTCGAAATATATACTTTATGGTTTCGTCTGATGATACAGATTCAGAAAGAATTTTAACTTTAGTGTGGAATTTTTTACGATGAACATGCTCAAGGAAATCACCAATCTTGAGAAAGGAATAATTCTGCTAACAGGAGATGCAAAAAAGTTTGGGAGGATTTATTTAAAATCATGGCTTGAAAGGGGACTTAAGGTGTTGGCTGAAGAGTTACCCTTTGATCTGAAGGAGGAAGGCCTCTTCATAGGTTCTCCATACAAAGGAAAGCTTTTCGATGCATACCTACTCTTAAACCCATTATCCAGGCCACGTGCGATACTTTACAGCTGGCTGGAGGAAAACCGGGACAAATTGGTTCTCTTGTATGAGCAGAAGTATGTAAAGGACTCGATAGTGCGTTATGAAATTAAAGAATTGATTGATTATTTA
>JAMOPD010000300.1 GCA_027064745.1 Thermococcaceae archaeon | reverse complement strand
ATGATGGTATCTGTGAATAGATTTTAAACTTGAAGTGACGTTTTTTGTTTTCTATTTCTCTGATAAAATAGAGCATGTAAAATTTATCTATTGTACGTTTAACTTTCTTAGTATTTAGTAGAATAGTCATCACATGGGCAGAGGACGATGCAGATGCCCTGAAGAGTGCCATACATGTCGCAGTATCCCTAAAAGAAAACCAACTGGTTTATTAGTATTTAGTAGAAAATAGACACTAATAATCTCAAAAAATTTTTATAGTTAGGAGTCACTAGTAGAAAACATGGAGATTATTCTGGAAACCTATTGTCCGCAATGCAGAAACAACACTCTGCATCAAATATACGTAGATGAACACCATTATTTAGTTAGCCTATGTACGAAATGTGGTTATATGAAAGAAGGAAAGCAAGTCAAAAAACTAGTTCGCGTAGTGACCCAAAAAGAAAATGGAAGAATAATAGCAAAAATCAACTATATTGACATGCATAATTATATGAACTGGTTTAATTGCTCAACAGGGGAGAATATTGAAGGAAAACAAGTTAATCCAGAAGATTATCCAGAGTTTAAAGGGGATATTGTCGTGATGTGACAATTAATGTTCATTTAGATATACTCCCAAACAAGACAAGATAGAAGAGGATAAGAAAAAACTCATTCAAGCAGTCCACGCCACTTCACAAGCCCGAGAAGGAACTTGTAGGGAAGCTTTTCATGGTGCGGATAAACTCTGATTGCATAATGCCAGCAGGGGTTTCTGAGGTATCTCAAAGCATTGCCCTCGTACCTGTAAAGCCATTTACCATTTCCTAACTCTTCTGGATGGCGGAGTTCAATTATGTATGCTTTCTCAACGTTATACCCTGAGGATGTTAAACCGTAATAGAGTTCCACTTTTACATCATCGGGGGATAGTCCGTCTAAGTACACGACTGTCTCGAAGGCCTTAGCATCTTGGAGAAGAACCTTTTCTATCTTGACTTTACTCCACAATTCTAAAACTTTCTGTTTCCAAGAAGCTATTTCCTTTGCTGCTGTGTATCTCTCTCTTGTCGCCCATATGAAGTTGCTCATGGCCTTTGAGTAGAACTTGTCCATATATTCCTTAACCATTCTATGGGTGCTGAAGCGTGGAGCTATACTCTTTATGCTTTCTTTCATCATGTATATCCATTCTTTTCTGTTGCCATAATATGTTGGGATTACCTCTCTCTCAAGCAGCTCGTACAGGCTTTCGGCATCTTTGAGGTCATCTGCCTCAGTTTCGGGTTCAGTGGTTTCGTCACCTATGACCCAGCCATTCTTTCCGTTGTATCCCTCAACCCACCAGCCGTCATATATGCTCAGGTTGAGGACACCGTTGAGTCCAGCTTTCATCCCGCTCGTTCCACTCGCCTCTAATGGCCTTCTTGGATTATTAAGCCAGACATCAACACCAGCAACCATCAACCGGGCAGAGCCTATATCATAGTTTTCAAGCACGAATATCTTTCCCCTGAACTCAGGCATCTGGGATATTTCATAAACCCTCTTGAGGAACTCTTTACCTGCTTCATCCATTGGATGGGCCTTGCCTCCGAAGATAATATATACAGGCCTTTCAGGGTCATTGACTATCCGGCTTAACCTGTCGAGATCGCTCAGAATTAAGGTTGCTCTTTTATACGTGGCAA
>JAMOPD010000299.1 GCA_027064745.1 Thermococcaceae archaeon | reverse complement strand
GGCAAAGATAAAGTTTCTCCTTGGAGCTGAGGTCATCAGGGAGCCGGGCGTTTTAAAAGCCGGGCAATATGTATACATCCCAGATTTTCTTGTGAGGAAAAATGGTAAAGAGGTTTATGTCGAAATTGCTGGCTTCTGGACTGAGGAATATTTGAAAACAAAGATGGAAAAGCTTTCCCAACTAAAGGTACCGATGCTTGTCATAGCAAATGACGAGCTGTTTGCGGGCAAGCTCAAGAGAATTCATAACGTCGTGCTGATGAAAAAGGGCAAGATTCCCTATAAGGAGGTCATTAGAAAGCTTAAGGAGATGCTACAGCTATAATCAAATTTCACTGGTGGGATTCTCTCTTAGTTCGGAATTTCCAGACATCTTATTAAACGCGATTATTACAAACACCCTCGCAATAAACACAAAGAGGAAACCGATAAAAACTATTGTTGTTAATGCTCCCCATTTAAACCAAGTCGCGGCATTATCAAATTCTTTAATGCCAGTTATCTCGTACATAGCCCGCCAAGTTTTCTTCTCAAAGTAAAACGAAATACTGAGACCCACCAGCACCAGAAAAATTGCAGATATGATGAATATTCGCGCTATGGGATCATGGATATACAAGATGTTAACTGAGTCTGTTCCAAGATTTAACTCGTTTGTAATTCGAGAAATTCCTGCCAAGAAGACTGCTGTTGCTGCTATATTAAAAAACACCCAAGTAGCGGAGGAAATTAGATAATTATTGAACGGTCGGCTATCGGAGGTTTTACTGCTTATTCCCCTCAGGGATATTAGAAGAAGAATGCACGCAATAAGCATTACGGGAGAGATGGAGTGCCATAAGTATGGGACATGAAGAAATGCCCTATTGATGACCCCTCCAACTAATGCTATCACCGATCCAAGCAAGCCAAGTTTTTTCTCAGTGTGAATATCCACGCTCAGAATTATCACCTAACAAGATTTCAACCCGGGGTTATAAATATTATTCCAAATCAAGTAGCTTCATTAACAAACCCAAATCAATATTCTCTGCAACGATTCTTGAAAATCTCTCGATTTCCTCTTCAATACTCCATCTGCCTACACTTATGGGTTCAAGACCATTCTCTAAGCGAAGCATATTCAAAAACTGCTCCGTAAATTCAAAGTTATGAAAGATTCCATGTAAATAAGTGCCAAAAACTCTTTTGCCAAGAGCTCCTTCTGGTTCAAAAGCCTTGGCTCCGTTTATTTCACGTATTATTGAGAATGGCTTTTTTGATACAGAGCGCCCCATCCTAATCTCATATCCCTCAACGTTTAAGCCCCTTACCGGCTCCCGTAGGATTTCGGCCTTCAAATGGTTTGTTCTCTTGGTCTCAGCAAACACCGTTTTAGCTTTCAGCAAACCAATGCCCCTAACCTCACCACGCTTTGATTCTATGTTGTCAATGATCTTTTCCCCTAACATCTGAAAACCGCCGCAGATTCCTACAACGAATGCTCCATCTCTATGTGCTTGGATTATTGCATCTTCGATGCCGTTCTCTCTCATCCAGAGTAAATCTTCAACCGTATTCTTGCTTCCGGGAACAATTATTAAATCTCCCTTGATTTCTTCCGCTTTTGTGACATAATCAACTCCGTTTGCCCAGTGGAGAGGTTCAAAATCTGTGAAGTTGCTTATGTGCGGGAGCTTAACAATCTGGATATGCAAGTCGCCTTTAATCTTCGGAAATTCAACGAGAGAGTCTTCCTCTGGAATTTTGTGCTCTGTATAAGGAATTACTCCCAAAACTTTCTTGCCGTATCTTTTCTCAAGATAGTCAAAACCTGGTTTTAAAAGGGAGGCATCTCCTCTAAACTTGTTGAAGACAAAGCCCATAACCAGCTCTTGCTCTTCTTCACTTAAAAGTTCCATTGTGCCAACTATAGAGGCAAAACTTCCGCCCCTGTCTATGTCTGTAACAAGGATGACTTTGGCATTTACATACCTTGCAACCTGCATATTTGCAATATCATAATCCTTAAGGTTTATCTCCACCGGAGAGCCAGCACCTTCAATCACAACTATGTCATGCTCTTCCAAAAGCTCATCTAAAATCTGCATGGCTTTTTTAAAAAGCTCCTCCTTCATAGAGAGCATATATTTACGAGCAGAGACACTTCCAATGGGTTTGCCCATGAAGACAACTTGACTTCTCATGTTTCCTTCTGGCTTGAGCAAAATTGGGTTGAACTTTATTGAGGGCTTCTTTCTGCATGCTAAAGCCTGTAAATACTGTGCTCTGCTAATTTCTCCACCCTCTATGCTTGGAGCGGAATTTAGACTCATGTTTTGACTTTTAAATGGAACTACGTCATATCCCATATTTGTGAAAATTCTGCAGAAAGCTAAGGCTAAGAGGGATTTCCCAGCCCCAGAGGAAGTTCCTTGAATCATTAAGGCTTTTCCCATTATATATCACCGTTTCACATCATTCTCCCCGAAATAAAGACTTAAAAATAAGATGTAATCTCCAAAACAAGAACAAAATTAAACAAAGACTGCAAATCAGCCAGATGCAGTTGCATTGCATTTTAGAGGCTGATAGCTGTATTTGAACAAACCTGGGTGAATGAACTCCGCAAGCTCCTGAAGGCCATAGACTATCCTCGGTCCGGGCCTTGAGATGATGTTGTCATCGCTGACCGTGAATACCCTGCCGCTCTTAACGGCATTCGTCTGAACCAGCTGAGTGTTGCAGAGATCCTCTGCGTTTATCCCTGCATGGGCCGATAGAATTATAATATCCGGATTTCTAGCCAATATTTGCTCCATATTAACCTGAGCCCAGCCTTTCAGGTCAGAGAATATGTTCTTACCCCCTGCCAGCTCTATAAGCTGACCTTGGAATGTTCCGTTCCCCGGAACGTATATCGGGTTCCACCATGTGATGAAGAGCACCTTTGGCTTTGTCTGGTTTTCAGCCGTTACCATTGAAGTTATTTCCGTCACTTTGGCTTTCATCTGCTCAACAACGCTTTGGGCATACTCTTCTCTGTTCGTAACCTCACCTAAGAGTTCAATCTGCTTGTAAATTCCGTTAAGATTCTTTGGGTCGACTATTATAACCGAGGCAATCTGCTGGAGCTGGTTGAGGAACCTAAGGTGCATAGATGTTCCTATTATTAAATCAGGCTTGAGAGATGCGATAACTTCAATATTCGGATTGCTGAAGCCGCCGATTTTAGTTATATTCTTCACCTGCGGAGGATAGTCATCGAATGTGGTTACCCCAACTACTTTATTGCCAGCACCGATGTAGAACAGGGTTTCGGTTATGCTCGGAGCGAGGGATATTATTCTCTGCGGTTCACTCTTTATTGTGACTTTCCTGCCCTCAAAGTCCGTAATCGTCAGCGGATATTTACCGCCAAATGCCTCGGGATGAATGACCTTAGCAAGCTCTTCAAGACCCTCAACAATCCTTGGAGAAGGCCTGACCAAGACGTTCTCATTTTCAATCATGATGACCTTGCCGTTTTTAGCCGCATTTGTGTGAGCCAGCTCGCTCTTATATACATCATCAACACCCATGCCGCAGTGAGGCGTGAGGATTATTATTTCGGGATTTCTAGCCAGCACTTCTTCCATATTGACCGATTTCCATCCCTGAATGTCGCTGAAGATGTTCTCACCACCTGCCAACCTAATCAGGTCGTTGATGAAAGTGTTTGCCCCTGCTGTCATCAGCGGATTGTTCCACACAATGTAGAAAACTTTGGGCTTTGGAAGACCTTTCACTCTGGAAGAAATGTCATTGATTTTTGTTTTCATGTCATTAACAACCTTCTCTGCCTGCTCTTCCCTTCCTAATACTTTCCCAAGGAGCTCAACTGAGGTGTAGATTTCCTCTATGTTTTTTGGATCAAGGACAATAACGGGAGCAATCTGTTGAAGCTGGTCAAGGTATTTCATATCCATTGAGGTTGCTATTATCAAATCCGGCTTTAGAGATGCTATAACCTCAATATTTGGGCTTCCAAATCCTCCCACAATGGTTCTTCCCTTCTTAACATCTGCAGGATAATCATCGAACTGTGTTACACCCACAACCCTATCAAGAGCGTCAAGAAAATAGAGTGTCTCCGTAATGCTTGGGGCTAAGGAAACTATTCGCTGGGGTTCTTTAGTAATCTTAACTTTTCTATTTGCGAAATCAGTTATTGTCATAGGGTATTTGGGAGCTTTCGTTGTTGTAGTCGAGGTCTTGGAGAATATGACTTGAGGGCTTGTGGAGGTAGAAGTGAGACCAGTACTTGAGCTTGAAGTCTCTGCAACCTTTGAGCCTATGCATCCGGATGCAAACACAACACCGAACATTAACATAATAAGCAGTAAGGCCACCTTTTTCATTCAGACCACCTTGGATTATTTGTCCAACTTCATCATTATAGGGAGCGAAGAATATATAAGCTTATTGGATAAAATTGCCAGGGGTGATATTCATGATGCTCGTAGTTTTGGGAAACACTGAAATAAGTAGAGTTCCAGGAATAAGCGTTGCCGGAGCAACACCAGAACTGACAAAACTGACTCCACCGGCTGACGCCGAATATCTATTTTATGAAAAGCCTAAAATCATTGATGTGATACCAGTTACTCCCGAAGGGCACCCAACGCCAGCTATAATCACTAAAGCCGCAAAGGAGTTGGCTGATTTTCCAATAATTATCGTTAGAGGTGGAACTTATTTAGCACCTCTCGTTCCGTATGTGCATATAAGCGACGTAGTTGGAAGGGACTTCCGCAAAGAGAAGGCTCTTCCAGAGGCCAAGGAAATACTAGAGAAGGCAAAACTCTTTGGAGAGCAGATGAGCAAACTTAATCTGAGAGAAATCGTAATTGGTGAATCAACACCGGGAGGAACGACCACAGCTCAAGCCATTTTATGGGCTCTTGGCTATGAAGCAAAGACTTCATCAGCAGCTCCAAACAATCCTCAAAACCTTAAGAGGCAGGTGATTGAAAAAGGCTTCAAGAGAGCTGGCATAAATAAGGGGGATTTAGCTAACGAACCCCTCACAGCCTTGGAGGAGTTTGGAGACCCAATGATGGCAACTGTAATAGGGATTTCTCAGGGATTCAAAGGTGAAGTAGTTTTAGCCGGTGGAACTCAGATGCTGGCAGTAGCTGCCCTTCTCAAAGCCGTAGGAGAAGATTTGAACAGGTTTATGATTGCAACCACGAAGTGGGTTGTCAACGATGAGAGTTCAACGTTTAAAGAGACGGCAAAAGATATTGGAATAATATTCTACTCAGCGGATTTGGATTTCTCAAAGAGTAGATTCAAGGGGCTAAGGGGTTACGAGAGAGGCTATGTAAAGGAGGGAGTTGGAGCCGGAGGAGCCACATGGCTAGCTGTTAAAGCTGGATTTACCCCGGATGATGTTGCGAAGAAGGTTGATGAGCTTTATGAGAGGCTCATGGAGATTGGAGGGAAAGCTTGAATCCATCTTTTTTATCTTATTACTCTTCTGCTCAGCACAACCAACAAATCTGGAAGTCATTTCAGGATTTCATGGTAAAAACTCCCTTCTTACAATTTCCTCATAGACAAGTACAAAAAGACTTGAGATCTACACCTATTCCTTCCACACCACCACCGTCACATTATCCTTTGTTACGGGCAAAGCCTCTTCAATCAGCCTTCTTACTATCTCCTCCGAACTTTTTCCTTGTGATACAATCTCTGCAATTCTGCCCTCATCAACATAATCATGCAGTCCATCGGTGCTCAGCAACAAAACATCCCTCTCTCTCAGCTCCCACCCGTAGAGATCAACGCCGAAGTCTATTCCGAGGGCTTTGGTGATTATGTTCCTCAGCGGGTGCCTCCTCGCTTCCTCCTCCATTATTTCTCCCCTATCGAGCATCTCCTGAACGAAGGAGTGGTCTTTAGTTTTTGCAGCAATTTTTCCGCCTCTTAGGAGGTAGGCCCTGCTGTCGCCGGTGTTGGCTATTATCGTCTTTCCGTCCCTTACGAATGCCGTTACAAGTGTGGTTCCCATTCCCTCCCTCTCGCCAACTGCATTCTCTTTGATTCTTCGGTGTGCAAGCTCATGGGCTTTTCTTAAGAGTGTCTTAACTTCTCCCTCACTCATCCCCTTGGTGTATTCCCGCTCAAAGACCTCCTTGAGGGTGTCCACGGCTATTTGAGACGCTACCTCTCCAGCATTGTGACCGCCCAACCCATCAGCAACAGCCAGTAGATATGCATCAGGAAGCTTCAGTATTAGAAGGGTGTCTTCATTATTATTCCTCGCGCCGATATGAGAGATACCGTGGGCATTATCAGTCTTAATTTCCCTGTATTCTCCATCCAGCTCGATATTTTGTGTAACATCACGTTTTCTTATCAAGTCTCCAAACTTCTCCGAAAGAAGATTAAAGGAGATCCTCATCCCCCAAATTCCTCCGCCCACCTTTCATAGCGCTCGATCTCCTTCCTCGTCAGCGGTGACTTGATTTTCTTAAATGCCTCCTCGAAATCCCTCATCTCTAATGGACGAGTTCTGAGAGAGCGCCGTCTGAGCTTCTCATAGGGTAACTCTGCTAGTTTATGCAGATTAGGGTTTTCCTCGCGTATCATGTTCCATATAGCTTCTTGACAGAGGTTCTTAAGGTCCCTGCCGGAATACAGTTTTCTTACACACTCTTCAGCTAGCGCATCCAAATCCAGTTTGGAGATATCTAAGCCTTTGGTATGAATCTTTATAATGGCCTTAGCCGCTTCTTTATCCGGTAAAGGCACGTAGATCCTCCTTGGAAATCTTGAAAGAATAGCCTCATCCAAGTCCCACGGAGTGTTAGTTGCTGCCAGCGTTAAAACTAAAATGTCGCTCTTTTTGTCCTGAAAACCGTCGAGTTCTGTCAAAAGAGTTGAGAGCATTCTTCTCGATGCCTCGCTCTGCTCCTGATTCCTCTTCGTTGTTAAAGCATCTACTTCATCCATGAACACTATGCTTGGAGCCCTCTCACGTGCCACCTCATACAAAGCAGAGACTATCTTAGTTGATTCGCCGAAATATTTGCTCAGCACGTTGCTGGTTTTAACCGAGAAGAAGGTTGCATTTAAACTCCCTGCTGCTGCGCTTGCGAGCAGGGTCTTACCGGTTCCTGGCGGGCCGAAGAGGAGAATTCCCTTCCACGGCTGGATTGACTCAGGCCTCTGCAAAGCTGAAATGACTATCGTTTCCATAATCAGCTTCTTAACTTCACTAAGGCCACCTATGTCACTCCACTTAACCTTAGATTTGGTGATGAAGTTTTCAACGTAGCGTTTGAACTTGTCCTCTTCCTCGTCTCCGCTTTCATCGCCTCCTGTCTTCCCTCTGCTTCCACCCTCACGCATAGGTTTATGCTTTCTCTTAATCCCGTATCCATCAATTTCAATATCTTTGGCTGTGCGCTCCCACTCCTTTGCCTTCTTCAAGTAGCTTTCCCTGTTAAATTCGTCGTATTTTGAGAGCTGCCTCAATATCCTTGCACACTCCAGAGCTTTCTTCCGGGCGGTTTCTTTGTCGCCCTTCTTTATCGCCTCCTCAAACTCCTTCTTGGCCTTTTTAAATGCAGACATTAGTGGTCCTGAGAGATCCACAGGCATGCAAACACACCTCCAATCATCACTCTACTCATTCAATGACCGATGATAAAACTCAAATTAACCCTGTGCACTATTATCTCGGCTTTCTCCACAAGTTCCTTTGGAATAGGTAAACCCTCACTCATCCTGATTTCCAGCTGTTTGATCAGCTCTTCAAGCTCTCTCTTAGCTTCGCCCTTTGCATAATTCATCAAATCCAGCGCATATTTGTATGCTTCCTTTTTATCACCGAGCTTCATGTGAAGAAGAAACAGTTGCCCTGCGTAATATGCAGACCGTGAAAAATCAACACTCTTCCTTAGCTCCTCCCGATATTTTCCGCCTAAAAGGCCAGCCAAATCCCTCTGCAGTTCTTTAACGGATTGATATCTCTCCTCCTTCCTCTTGGCTAGGCATCTCATGATTATCTCTTCAAGAGGCTTTGCTTCTGGATTAATCCTGCTGGGTTTTTCAGGTTCTTCCATTGTTATTTTGCTAGCGATCTCAACGAAGTCCTCCCCATCAAAGGGAACCTTTCCAGTGACCAGCTCATACATAAGAACACCGAGCTGCCAGATATCAGTCCTCTCATCTGTTGAGCCGAAGCGTTTGCTTATCTGCTCCGGTGCGGCATAAAGGGGTGTAAAGGAAGTTGTAGTGGAGCGGCTCTCAGTTATAACCTTGCTCAATCCCCAGTCTGAAATTTTGGGTGTCTCATCTTTGAGGAGGATATTGTTGGGTTTGAGGTCACGGTGGATGATTCCCTTGGAGTGGGCATACTTCAACCCTTCACACACCTCAAAAATAAGCCTTGCAGTTTTTTCCCAGTTAAGAGGTTTGCTGAGCTTTGCAAGCGAGGATTCGCAGTACTCCATCTCTATATAAGGCACAGGCACTATGTTTGCATCGTAGAGCTCAACTATATTCCTGTGCTTTAGTTGACTCCACGCGCTAACTTCTCTCAGAAACACCCTCCCAGCCTGTTCCGTCAGATGATAAGGAATTTTAAGAGCCACAATCTTACCATCTTTACGTTTGGCTTTAAAGACCCGAGCAAAGCCACCCTCTCCGATTGGTTCAACCTCATCATAGCGGGAAAACAAGGTTTGAACTTGAATTGGAGCTTTCTCGATTTTATCTTTAACCTCCTCTCCACCAGAAATAACAACTTCAACGCCTCTCTTTACAGGCTCAAGAACCTGAAATTCAACTGGAACTCTTATAAGAAAAATGCCAGATTTGACCTTTATTTCAGCCATAACCCTGCCAACTTTTCTTGGAATAAATCTAACGAATGAATATTCGGCTTCTCCACCTCTGAGAGAGAAGTGAAGTGTCCTTGGGGATATATCACCATATTTTTTCAGCTCTTCAAGGGAGATCTCCACAGAAAACCTCCTTGATGAAACATTTCTAAAGCCAACTTTAATTCTGCTTTCTGTA
>JAMOPD010000298.1 GCA_027064745.1 Thermococcaceae archaeon | reverse complement strand
TGCAGGAGATGAGCTGTTTGGGCTTGTTTTTGATACTCTCGTTGATTTTATTGAAGGGCTATTCAATGAGAAGGCATACAGGGACATCTATGAGAATATTGAAATATTCGCGGAGGCCTTTGAGGACAATACAAGGCATTTCTTCAGGGCTATAGGCGAGCTCGCCCGCTGGAAGGCGGGAGAGAAGGAATCAAAGAAGAGGTTCGACGAGCTTTACGCGAAGGTGGAAAACGAGGAGCTCCGTTCGATACTCGACGAGTGGAAGAAGCCGAAGCTGAGTCTGGGTCTGGGGCTCTGAGTTTCTTTTTCATTTAAACGAAAGAGAGCTCCAGCTCCTTAATGAACTTATCCAAGGCCCTGCTTCTGAGTCCTTTTTCCGCGAGTACCTTTCTGAGGATCAATGACTTCTCATAAAGGAGCCCCACGAGCCATTCAAACCTTTCCGGCCCAATGATCATTCTTTGATTATTGAGCTCGCCGAGCATCACCTCAAAATCAACACCATGCTCAAGCAAGCGAAGCAAATCATCAATGTCCTTGGCTCTGCCGAGAGATGTAACCCCTTTGAACAGGAAAATGTCCTCAAGGGACACCAGCCGAACCCTAAGAGTCTCGAAATCCTCAAACTCGCTGGGAAGTACCGAGCGGTTTTTCATACCCTCCGACAGTGTGAGCCCTCTTAGGACTCTCTTCACAAAGACATCCATGTTGAAATCACGCATCTCCGGGTCAAGCTTTCTATAAACCGAAACGGCCCCCAGTTTAACTTTATATTCGTGCTCAACCTTCTTCACGTAGATAACCCTGACACCCGGGCCTACTTTAAGTTCAGGTGAGGGATTCGTAAGAACTTCATCAAGGAACCCCAGAACTCGAACGTTCTCAACCACTACATCTACGTCCGCGGTGGCGTCTTTTATGCCCCTCAATGCAAGATTGCCACCACCTATAAGGTAGAGTGTTATTTCCTCGGGAATAACTCCCCAAGAGGCCAATAGAGTTGCTTTCTCGTCCAGCAGAGCAAACTCTTCAACTAATCTTTCCCTCGTTATCATTTTCGGGGCCTCCAAAGTACTGACGGCAGAGCTCCTCAACTTCATCCCTGGAAGGGAACGGATAACCTTTCTCCTTTCCGCCAAGATACTCAATAATCTCGTCAACGACTTCGAGGACATCAAACTTAATGGCCAGACGTCTGAGCCGCTCAACGTTAAAACCCCTGGCCTTTAGGATGGTTACGACGTATAGGAGCTCCCTCGCGCCAGCTCCAACTGCCAGGGTATGAACAATGACCTCCTCGAGCGTTATCTCCCTAGAAGGCCAGTAATAGTGGTGGACTCCCCCAGATATTACGCTGAGGCCGTAGCTTGAAAAGCGGGAGGGACCAGTGAGCTGGAAGGAATCTACCGCCAAGCCCCTGAAGCTTCTCGTAGCGAGGATGAACTCATTAACGCCGCTCCAGAGGACTACCGAATCATGGCTGAAGCTCTTTGCCTTTATCGAGTTCTGCAGGCGAAAGTATTCGTCGGCGAACTCTTTGACGGGAGAAAACCGTTCCGCAATAAAGTACCCCTTCTCGTTTTTCCCAACGATGAGCCTTTCCATCAGCTCCGTTAGGACGTGATGCACCGTGTAGCGGTTAACGTTGGATCTCAGGGAGATTTCCCACACCGGCCTGGGCTCCTCAACAGCCATTCCCCCGATGACCCTAAGCTTTCTACCTGCCAAGAGAGAGATGAAGTCAACATGAGGAAACCTCGTTAGAAGCTCGTGGAAGAGTTCGAGGGGCTTGGAGCTGGAAGGGATAAGCAGGATCTCCTTTCCGTCTTTCTGCCGCTCAATAAGGCCCTTTCGTTCTAGGGAACGGGCGATTATCGAAAGGCGAGAGCGGGAAACCCCGAGCTGCTCAGAGAGTTCTTTGAGGGTGGCCGGCCCATGCAGGACTGAGAGAACCCTGAGCTCTGCCCGGGTTAGCATGCTAATCATCGTGTCAAAATTATTAAAGGTTTTATAAAAACTTTTTGATTTTTGGCACATCCCTTCGGAATGAGGACACCGTCCACCAACGTTCATAAAAGGCAGTGTTAGATACCGCAAGTACGGAACAAGAAATCAAAGGAAGAGAAGAGGATTCAGATCCTCGAAACGGTCTCAACCTCTGCGCTCTCGACGTTCTCAACTTTTCTGAAGGCTTCGGTGACCTCGTCGTAGGAGTAGCCTTCGGCATCCTTTCCAAGGACGTAGAACTTGAGGGCAACGAGACCGAAGGCTATTGGCTCACGCTCGACCTTTGCAAGGCCGAACTTCTCAGGAATTGCTGCCTTAAGCTTGGCCTCAAGCTCGTCGAGGTTTACTTCAGGATCGGTTGGCATGACCTTAATAACACCAACAAGGTTGAAGTCGCTCATTCAGGGTCCCTCCCAGCCGCACTTGGGGCATTTGTACGGGACGGCTAAAACTCTGCAGCTTTCACATCTCCATATGATTTCCTCGCCACAGTTTGGGCATACGAAGTGAGTAGCGTTTTCTCTTGGGCTTATTTCCTTTCCGCATGATGTGCATATGGGTATATCAAATTTAGATTCCACTGCCAACACCTCCAAGAAAGGTGGTTTTTAATCACTGAAGGGCGTTAATGGAGTTGACTTATAAACCTTTCTCTAGGAATTCTTCCGATTAGTGATTTTTCTTCATGCTCTGGCTATTTTAGTCAGGAACTCAATAGAATTTTCGAAAGCCCAAGAAGCTTATAGGTTACAGGGGTGTGACCTGTGATGTTCAGTAAGAGGCCGATCTCAGATATAAGAAAGCTGCATGTGAGGAGCACGGGCGGTTCAAGAACTGAAAAAGAATGTGGAAGGGAGAAAAGTTCACCGCGATACTGGGTCCAAGAAGAGTCGGAAAAACAAGCGTTCTAAGAACTTTCCTCAACCACTACAGATATCCATATCTCTACTATGACCTGTCTCCTTACATTGGACTCACCGGAGTCAGCTCCCAGGTCTTAATCCCAGTGCTGATTGGATTTGAGATGAGTAAACTCTCGAGAAAGACGCAGCTCAGCCTGGGAATTCTCAAACTGAATTTCAATTTCAAAGTTGAGAGAGGAATAGAGTTTGAGAACGCCATGATAAACCTCCTCCGGGAAGTCAACGAAAAGTATGAGCGCTTTCTCCTGATATTTGACGAAGCCCAGATGCTCGCGTTCGTGAGGGGCGTGAACATGATGGGACTCCTCCAGATGATCCACAACACCCTAGATAACGTTGTCGTGATAATGACCGGGTCGATGCCGAGGCTTCTTGAGAACATGCTCTCTTCCTTTATCCAGTAAACCTATGTTTGCTAGGTACGTTGAAAAGATACGAATAAACAGATGGAATCTCAAAGAGGGGAAAAGAGTTCCTGAAGGGGGCTTTGATGAGGCAAACGTTGAGTACTTGCCGGATGAGTTGGAGGAAGCGGTGGAAGAGCTCTCTCCAGTGCCTGGTTTCCTGACAATTTATGGGATCCACAGGGTTAATGGAAAGAAACACGGGGGAACTTTGGAGGAGGCGATAGATGAGGCAGTGAGTCTGTGGGTACTCGCCCAGAGCAGGCTGGGGTTTTCGTGGAGTGAGCTAAAAAGGAAGCTGTCCAGGTTTGAGACTGTTAGCAATCCCAAACTTGCAAGAGTGCTGAAGAACCTCCTCGGAGCTGGGATGATAGAGAAACGGGACGGTAAGTACTACATAGCCGAGAGATCCCTTGCCAGGGTAGTATTGAAAATGAAAGTATAAATCCACGTCCAGATGTGTTTGTTATTATGTTAGGCTGTAGGTTGTGGGGTGAGATGCAGGGCTCCGCCCCCCCAGAGGTTTACCTCATCCTCAGAGAAATGAGAGGCCCCTCATTATGGGGGACGTCTAAAATAGTACATACAATTACATTCTCCTGAAGACTCGATACATAACTGGATCAGGGATTCTATACTTTCCGTACCCAATCGTCTCCACGAAGCCATAGTCCATTAGCTTTGATAAGTACCTCCTTATTGCCTTTTCATCTATTTTCTCTCCCAATCCTTCCTCAACAAGCCCCTTTATTCTCTCCCACCTTGCATAACCCCTTCCTTCGCTCAGCCGTGCTATCGCCCTTATCACAATACGATAACGAGGAGAGAACTTGTCTAACTCTTCAAACTCCGTTTGCACGTACTTCATGGCCTTTTCCAAAACCTTCTCAATGGCTTCTTCGTTAGTAAGCCCATCAATTCTGTGGGCCCCATAGTGAACAAGCCACCCTGGAACCCCATCGAGAGTGTTCACCACCGGAAGGAGTGTCCGCTCGTTCACATCGATTCCATACTCTTCAAAGCCCCTCCTCAGGAACTCAAGACTCTCTGAGGGGTTGAAGCGCGGTAAGCTTATCCTCACCTCGTACCGCCCGAACAGAGGGGAGTCACCCTCATCAAGGCGAAGGAAATTCTCAAGAACGCCCACCTGGGAGCCAGTGAACACGAGCACTATGTTGTGAAGACTGTCGAGAACCCATGCAAAGAGCTTTGTGAGGTCTTCATTCGAGAAGCGGAGGTATTGGGCCTCATCGAAGGCAATTATTACAAGCTCGTTCCCCTCGTTTATTGCAGAGAGAACATCTATAATGTCAAAACCATTTTCCTGCAGTTCAACTTCAACGCCGCCGAATCTGATCCCTTTTATCCTTGAGATTACACCCCCAACGAAGCCCTTCCTCACTATGGCTTTGTACAGACGCTCGGCAATGACCCTCTGCGGGTACTTTGAGTTCAGGGATGTGGCAGCTCTCGCGTCAATCACGGCGTATGGAATACCATACTCCTTTTCAAGCTCACTAAGCGCGGCGTAGAGAAAGCTCGTCTTTCCTATCCTGCGTGGCCCGGTGATTATAAAGAAGTTCCTCCTCTTCTCGATAGCGTCAAGAAAGCTCAAATACTCGGCTCTCCTTCCGAACAGTTCATCAATTGACGTCTTTGGTTGAACGTCAAACAACATGTCTGGACACACCCCATTATAGGGGATGTCCAAAGATGTATATAAGAGTTGTGGGGGACTTAACCGTCAATGAACCCGTCAATCGTATCCCGCGTCCAAAGCTCATACTCACCCTTGAAAATTCATACAGAGGTGGAACGCATGAGGAAATGGATACAGTGAAGCCAGTAATGGGAAGAGCTTGAAGTGGAATGCAGCTTTAAGACAAGGACAGTTAAGACAGTCAAAAACATTCCGCCAGCGCTTGTGAAGCAAAAGGCTGTTCTGGTGGGCCCGCGGGGCTTCGAACCCCGGACCTCCCGCTTATCAGGCGGGCGCTCTGACCAGGCTGAGCCACGGGCCCATGGTGCCCGGGCCGGGATTTGAACCCGGGTCGCGGGATCGAGAGTCCCGCATGATTGACCGGGCTACACCACCCGGGCGCGTCCAATACCATAAGGCTAGAGTTAATTTAAAAAGTTTTCGGCCGCTAAACAAAGGAAGAGGCATCATACGGTTTAATCAACTACATTCAAAAATGTAACAAAAATCTTATATTTTCAATGGTTATCATAAATGGGAAGGGATGTAATTCCTCAGGACAAAAAGAAATTCCACAACTCTCGATACAATGGTCAATAATATCCATTTCACCCTCAAACCAAAAATTTAAATCCAGAACAAGACAACAAATAGATACAATACAACATTATAATCAGTTAGAGTTATAATTATGCGGGAGAGATATAAATTGATTCAAACATATGCTAAAAATCTGAGTTCATACAATTTAAACTCCAAAGTTTTATTGGGTGTTACAACCCCCGAATATTTATACATGAGGGGATAACATGAGAATCCTAATAATCATCCCTGCCTATAACTAGAGGACTGAGATGGAAATTTAGGAGGAATACAAATGAAACTCATCATCACAATACCCGCATATAACGAAGAAAAAACCATCAGCAATGTTATAAAAGAAATAAAGATGCTTAAGCCGGAAGATTTTGAAGGAAAGATTGAGGATATTAAAATTGTTGTTGTTAATGATGGTTCTAAAGATAATACCGTTAAGGTTGCCAAAGAATCAGGAGCTGATATAATAGTTAGCTTTAAAAGAAACAGGGGATTAGCGAGAGCATTTAGGCAGGGAATAGAAACTGCTTTAGAAATGGGAGCTGATATAATTGTTAACATCGATGCTGATGGCCAGTACAATGCTAAAGAGATTCCAAAATTAGTAAAGCCAATACTTGAGGGAAAAGCCGATATAGTTTTGGGCTCAAGATTTAAAGGCTGGATTGAGTACATGCCAATGCAAAAGCGCATTGGGAATAAAATAGCAACTTGGGTTACGAGGATTGCTTCCGGATTTCCGACTTCTGATGCTCAAACAGGATTTAGGGCTTTTTCAAGAGATGCTGCAATGAGGCTGCATGTTTTAGCGGATTATACTTATGTCCAGGAGACAATTATACAGGCGAACCACTATGGATTAAAGATTGTTGAAGTTCCAGTAGAGTTCAGGAAGAGAAAGGGAGATGGAAAATCCCGATTGATTTCCAATATCTTTAGATATGCAAAAAGAGCAGGTATGATAATTTTGAGATCGTATAGAGATTACAATCCATTGAAAGTTTTTGGGCTTGTAGGGAGTGTATTTATTGCTGGTGGGCTCTATTTTGGGTGGAGGGTTTTGTCATATTACTTTGCCACTGGGAGAGTGGGGAGTAGATTGCCCTCGGCAGTTTTGGCAACTTTGTTGCTTATAGTAGGCGTTCAAACGATAGTTTTAGGGTTGTTGGCAGATATGCTAAAATCTCAGAGGATGTTGTTAGATGATGTGCTGTATAGGTTGAAGAAGTTAGAGTATGAGAAAAAAGAGTAGATGGTGGTAGAATAATGAAAATTGCTGTAATAGGTCCCACTTATCCTTTTGTGGGTGGGATATCTCATTATAATACCGAACTATGTAGGAATTTATCTAAAAAGCATAAACTAATTTTAATTTCATATAAGAGGAGGTATCCTTCCTTTTTATATCCCGGAAGAGATCAAATAGATAAAAAGAGCAATAAAAAAATAAAAATTGATAATGTGGAATACATTCTGGACACAATAAACCCAATAACGTGGATTAAAGCTTTTTTAAGAATTAAAGAAGAAAACCCAGACTTGTTAATTTTCCACTGGGTTACTCCCTTCATGGTCCCAATGTTTTTAACAATTTTCTTTTTTGTGAAAAAATTAACTAAAACGAAAATCCTTGGAATTTGTCATAATGTTTTACCTCATGAGAGAACAGCTTTAGACTTATTTCTAGCAAGGCTCGTATTTAGAAATGTGGATTATTTTATTATCCAATCAAGGGAGGATTTCGCTAAGTTAAAAGAGATAGTATCAAGATTTAAAGCAATACGATATAATCCACATCCTATATATGATGTCTTTATATTCCAAGATCTTCCAAAAGATGAAGCTAGAAGAATTTTAGATTTGCCGGCAAAAGCAAAGGTCATACTTTTCTTTGGGTATGTAAGGAAGTATAAAGGGTTGATGTATCTTATCAGAGCGATACCTAAAATTTTAGAGAAAATGCCCAATGTTCAGTTGTTGATAGTTGGTGAATTTTGGGAAGACAAAGAGAAGTATGTCAAGGAGATTAAGAGACTAGGTATTGGGAATAACGTTAGTATAATCGATAAATATGTCCCAAATGAGGAAGTTGGACTTTACTTTTCAGCTGCTGATGTGGTTGTTTTACCATATATCTCCGCTACTCAGAGTGGGGTTGTTCAAATAGCATACGCTTTTAACAAGCCTGTAATTACTACTAATGTTGGGGGCCTCCCAGATGTCGTTGAAAATAATAAAACTGGAATTATTGTTGAAGCTAAAAACTCGCAGAAGCTTGCTGAAGCCATAATAACCTATTTTGAGCAAAATAAAGAGAAAAAACTTAAAAAAATAATACAAAAGACAAAATGGAAGTTTTCGTGGGAATATCTTGAGAAAAAAATAGAGAGCATGTCTAATTATGGTATGGCTTGACTGGAGGGAAATAAAATATGGATGTTTTTTTGGTTGGATATTTACACAAAAATGGGGGAGGAGTTGAGAGGTATATTAGCAATTTATTGACATATCTACCAGAGTTCAATATTAACGTATACTTAATTGGGTACCATGATAATAAAAATGAGATAAATAGAAATATAGCTGCAAAAAACATAATAAATATAACCAATGATCCAGATAATCGATGGAAGTACATTTTAAATCTTATCTTAAAAACTCCACTTATAGTAAGGAGATATAAGATTAATTCCAAAAGAGATATAATTCTACATTTTCATCGGTCTGAAGATGTTTTTCCATTTATATTATTTTCAAAAAATACTCCCAAAGTACTTACATTACATGGGAAACTACCAATAAATGTGGTCATGAAACATAATAAGATTGTATATAAAGCATATGAGATTGTGGAAAAGTTTGTTTTTAAAAAACTTATTAATCAAAATTCAATCATTTACGCAGTAGACAAAGACACTAAGAAATTTTATGTCTCAAGATATCCAGAATTGAGTGACAAAATTATGGTTATCCCTACTGGTGTAGATACTACATTATTCAAACCGTTAGATAAGATAATTGTAAGAAAGAAGTATGGGTTAGATACCGACTTTAAAGTAATTGCATATGTGGGCAGATTAGAAAAGGAGAAGAATGTTGAATGCATTATTAATGCATTTTCAATCATTAAGGACAAACTTAAAAATACAAAGTTGATAATTGTTGGGGATGGCAGAGAAAAAACAAACCTCCTACAACTTATTGAGAATAAACATCTTAAATTAAACCACGATGTTTACCTACTTGGTTCAGTGGAGCATAAAAAGATTCCCGAGATACTCAGTTGTGCTGACGTTTTAGTATTATGTTCACTGTATGAAGGTAGCCCAACAATTATAAAAGAATCATTAGCCTGTGGAACTCCCGTTGTTTCAACAAATGTCGGAGATGTATCATACTTTGTTAATTCTACCAATGGGAGAATTTCCAGTAACAACATTCACT
>JAMOPD010000297.1 GCA_027064745.1 Thermococcaceae archaeon | reverse complement strand
TCATATTGTAAAATTAAAACGTGAAGATCATAAACTTAACGCTCCATGTTAGTTTTATGACCAGCGTAATATCAGGCGCATTTCCTAAAGATAGAAAGATAAAAAGGAGATTTATCCATAAATTGTTTCTCTACTATTGAGATCAAACAGATATATTCTGTTCCTTTCAGGCCTCCAGTAGATTTCTCCTTTGGTAATTTTTATGTCCTCTGGGAGACGTATAACTATCTCCACATCCCCGTATCCTATGTGTCCAAAGTTTTCAACTCCAAGTTTTTCTACCCCAAGCAGAGTGCCCTTGATAAAGTTGTCTTTCATACTCTGGCTTATCTCCACATGTTGAGGCCTAAATCCAAGTATAACCTTGCCTTTGGGGACATTATTGGGGAGCTTTAGGGAAAAGTGCTCAGTTTCAAATATACTATTGCCATCTTTTTCTACAATCTCCCCTTCGATTAAATTCATTGGAGGACTACCTACGAAAGTTGCAACGAAAGTATTTTTGGGTTTATAGAATATTTCATCTGGGGTCCCCACCTGCTGGAGGATACCCTTATTCATGACTGCTATTCTATCAGCCATTGTCATTGCCTCAACTTGGTCATGGGTAACATAAACTGTTGTAATCCCAAGCTCATAACTAAGAAGTTTCTTGAGTTCAAAACGCATTTGTGTTCTTATTTTTGCATCTAGGTTGCTTAAGGGTTCATCTAACAGAAAGACCTGAGGCTCTCTAACAAGAGCTCTTGCTAATGCTACACGCTGTTGCTGACCTCCACTTAACTCATTAGGTTTTCTGTTTAGGAGAGTATCAATTCCAAGGAACTCAGCAACCTCTTTAACTTTTTTTATTCTCTCTTCTTTAGGAACTCCGGACATTTTTAGTGGAAATTCAATATTACCAAAAACTGTCATATGGGGATAGAGAGCATAACTCTGGAAAACCATAGCTACATTTCGTTTTGTTGGATCAACATCATTGACAATGCTATCCCCAATCCAGATTTCTCCTTCTGTTGGAGTTTCTAATCCTGCTATCATCCTTAATGTTGTAGATTTTCCACATCCTGAAGGACCAAGCAGGACCATAAATTCCCCATCCTTAATTTCAAGATTGAGGTTTTTAACTGCAGTAACTTCTCCGAACTTTTTGGTAACATTTTTAAGCAAAACCCGCGCCATTAGCCTTTCCCTCCCGTAATTACGATACCTCTAATAAGGTATTTGTTCAAAACCAGGAAGAGTATTATGGTAGGAGCAGAGGCTACAAGCGATCCGGCAATTATTGGTGTGTATTCTGTCCACATGGATCTCTGAAAAGCAAAACTAAGTCCTACTGGGAGTGTGAAATTCTCAGGAGAACGGAGGAATATTAATGGGCCTATGAATGCATTCCACGATCCTAAGAACTGATATACTGCAACCGCTCCAAGAGCAGGTTTAGCTAATGGTAAGGCTATATAGAAAAACGCCTTTATTGGCCCGCATCCATCCAATCGAGCTGCCTCAAATATTTCATTAGATAGTGAGACAAAGTACTGCTTCATTAGAAAGATGCTGGAGACATTAACCAAACCTAAGAGTGCCAACCCAAAGATATTATCAATTAGCCCCAACTTGTAGATTATGATATAATTAGGAACTAACGTCACAAACATTGGTATCATTAACAGGGATAGCATAGCTGAGAATATTG
>JAMOPD010000296.1 GCA_027064745.1 Thermococcaceae archaeon | reverse complement strand
GAAGCAAGAGATTGAGGAAGTACAGCTGGAGCAGAAAGTGGAAGAAGGCTAAGAATCTGCTTTAGTTCCTTCTATTTTGTCTTTTAGGGCTTTACTTGTAAAATAAAAATTAACGGAGTATCTTCAGAAGTTCAATGTACAGTGTTAGGATGTCCAGCTCGAAGCTTTCTTCATCTATTGGAGTATCAGTTATGGCTTTTAGGATATCTAGATCATATCTTTCCCTTAAATCATCTTCTCCATTGATTACATCCTCGTATTGCTTTGGAAGAGGCTTCCATGTTTCCTCTCTGTAGTTCTCAAAGACCTCAGCTAGATTTTTGACTATTGTTTCGTTTGTTAAATCTGGCACGGGGAGAGTTCTGAGGTGCCATCCCCTTAGATGACCAAAATTGCCTTCAACCGATGAAATCAGTGGTTTTAGATAAAGTATTGCGTAACTACTATTTAGCCATGCCGCGAATGCTCTATCCATTTGTGAATTCCCGAGTGTCCCAACAAATGCTGCACCGGAAATTAGAGGAGTACTGGAATATACAGCTAAAAGTGGATATGTGTTAAATCTTATTGATTCGGGGATTATAATATGCCCACTACTCTCCCTAAACACCTTAACACTTTCTCCTTTCCTTGGAGATATCTTCTCGGTAGTGGATAAATCTAAGCTCAGTCTGTTCATAACGCTTTTTCCAGTTTTCTTTAAAATTCTAAATTGCCCATTACTCTCCTCAAAGTACTTTTTCAAATTTGCTCCTCTGAATTTTCTTGGATTCGTTACTTTGAGTTCAATCCTTAAATCAAGAATTCTTGTTAGGTTAACGCTATATCCCAAAATCTTTCCGCTCAATAGCTCACCAATAAACTCCACCAGCGAAGGTGGCAAATCTGTCAAAATTGACCAGTTCCAGACAAAATCTTCAATAGTTTTCCTTTTAATCTTGTAAATTTCAGCTTCTGAATTTAATGCTTTAATTCTCTTAATTGGGCTCCCGTCTAATTTATCCAGAATTGTTCTTGCCATTAAAAGTCCCTCTAGGTTGTTTCTGGGCTGTTTTAGGAATTTGATAATGTAAGTATCTTTAATAGGCTTTTCTCCCTTCTTCAGTTTTTTCAGCACGAGAAGGACTTCAGAAAGCTGTGTTGAGTAACTAAAGTTGTAGTTTTCGGGTTCAGCACTAACAACAATGTACTCAAGCTCATACCCACTCACAATTAAAGCTCTAACTAAGAAAAATGCTGAGCTTTCTATGACAGTTTTTGGAAGAACTAAAGCCATTCTACCATAGGGTTTTAGATATCTGTCCGCTAAAATGATAAAAGGCAAAGCAGCACCTGCATTTAGTGGATTTACATTTTGAGGCAAAAACACTTTTCCTTGTCCAACATACGTGTCGTATATTGCCTTTATACTTTCCCTCTTCAGGAGCTCGCTCTTCATGTTCTCTATAGTCTCCTTGTATCTTTCCCAAAGTCTCCTAAATCCCTCTTCGCTAACAACAAAGTCAAAAATTCTTGGTCTTGAACCCTCTTCCCCTGGTGCTGTGGTTCTTGAAAATGGAGGATTCATAATAATGAAGTCAAATTTTGGTACCCAAACAGTTACTTTTGATGTCTTACCAATACTTCTTCTCTTTAATGGCAATAGGAATGAGTTGGCATTCCATAAATTCAATGAACCTAGAGAGCCACTCTCATCAACGGGTATGTGATACGTATTCATTTTTTCCAGCGGAATTTCAGGCTCATGAAGACTTAAAACTACTGAGGCTGTTTGAACAGCATGTTCTAATGCATCAAATCCCCAAATGGAGTTTTCTATCATAATTTTATGGAACTCACCTAGGGATATTTCTTCTGAATTCTTGCGATATTTGGAAAGCAATGAGCTGTAGCTGGCTGAAAGCAAAGTTCCAGAACCACAAGCAAAGTCACAAGCTTTGAAATTTTTAAAAGTTGTCAATTCTCCCCAGTCTTTATCCCATGCATCATTTGGAGAGTTTAAAGCCAAATTGGCTAAAAATGTTGCTATTGGAGCTTTTGTGTAAAATGTTGCATAGCCCTTTCTTGTTGCGATATCTCCCGTAACTTTATGGTAGATATATCCAATAAAGTCTTGTCTAAGAAGGGCTTTGTTTCTGACAATCTTTGAGACATATTCAATCAAATCTTCCAATGTTGCCATTACTCGGTCACTTAACTGTAAATCAAACAATATTCCAACAACACCTAATGCAACATCAAAGACATTTTCATAATCAACTTCCAAGATTTTAATGAACCCTTCTTCCATAGCTAAGAGGGGATGTTCGTTTTTTCTCAGCAATACTTGCAGTGATCTCAGTCCATGTTTTTTAGAGACTGATTCATAAAGTGTTGAAGCCATTAAAAGAGATATATATGCGTGGGAAAGCAAAACTTCATCTGGAACTTCTGGAATCTCAATATCTTCTTCTTTCGCAGGTGAAAATAAAATTCTGTTTAAATCTTTGAGGAAAGATGTTTTGATTTTTGAAGTTTCGAGTTCTTCTAAGGCAACGCTAACAAATGTGTTTACCTTTTCTTCGATTTGCTTAAGCAAGTCTTCTAAAATATCTTCCTTGACAACAAGTTCTACAATTGATTCTAAAAATGTTCCAAACTCGTTAATATCGAGATAAATCCAGCCACTAACACTTTTTGCTTTTTCCCTTCTCTTTTGTTGAAGAAATTCGAGCAAAGTTCCACTTATATCTCTACCTTGGGTAAAGACCTTAAGCTTTAGTGGATTTTGAATAAGAACTTTCTTAATTTGAGTAGGAGTCTGGGCATTGTTGAATAGCTCTGGTGGATAATGGATGGCTATTGAGACAGTATCTATAAGACCTTCTTCAAGCCTTCTAATTGCATCGGCCTCAGCATCTTTTTCATCGTATGAGGCTTCAAGGATAAATTCTATTCCTCTAAATTCAACTATTATGTCAAATCTTCTCTTTTTACCTTCTTTTCTAATAGACTTTTCAGCAATTACTTTTGCCTGTCCTTGGAAATAGTGAGACAGAATATCTGCTAAATAACCATTTACAATTTCTTCCTGAGGTAAGTTCATAATAATCACCGAGTCAAATGGGCTTTGCAAGATTTTTAATCTTTCTCTGGATATTGAATTTAAAACTATTATTTATTTCTTTGACAGTAGTGATTCGAATCTTAGATGACTAGAGATACTGTCGGGATAACTCAGGCTTAATAGTTACTGGATTATCAGGTGCTCTCACGAATTATCCCGACAGCATCTACCAGATAACGCAAACTTTATTAACCTCCACAAACCTTTTATCGTTTAGATAATCGTCTAAGTGGTGCCTATGGATGAAATTCAGAGAAGGCTCTGGAAGCTGGCTTGGCCGGCGATAATGGGGAACATATCTCAGACCCTCCTCAACATAGTGGATACAATAATGGTTGGACATGTTGGAGCATTGGCAATAGCAGCAGTAGGGCTGGGCGGTCAGGTCAGCTGGTTCATGATGCCAATAATGGCTGCTGTTGCCACAGGTTCTCTAGCTTTGATAGCGAGATTTGTAGGGGCAAAAGATGAAGAAAACGCGACTCTGGCACTAGAGCAGAGCCTTTATTTAGCTTTCCTCCTTGGGGTTCCTGTAATGCTCTTCGGATGGCTTTTTGGAGATGACATCCTGAGGATCATGGGTGCCAGTGAGAGTGTCGTGAGGTTAGGTTATGAATACATAAAAGTTTTGTTTGCCTTTTATCCAATCAGGTTTGTTAGCTTTACCACGATGGCAGCATTGAGGGGTGCTGGAGACACAAAGACCCCTATGAAGCTCGGCATTCTCATGAATATCATCAATGCCCTTTTGGATTACCTTCTTATATTTGGAAAACTTGGTTTTCCCAAGCTTGGACCCGTTGGAGCGGCTTGGGCTTCAGGAATAGGAATAACAGCAGCTTTCCTTATAGGCTCATACCTTCTTCTCAGCGGGAGGCTTGTTTTGAGGTTGAAACTCAGCTATTCCTTCCATTTAGAGATGGCAAAGAGAATCCTGCGTGTCGGAATACCAACGATGGTCGAGAGAGGCTTATTCAGTTTTTACAACTTTCTCTACATGAGTATAGTGACGCGCTTTGGAACGGTAGCTTTAGCGGCTCATCAGGTCGGCCTCAGGGTAGAGAGCATAGCATATATGCCTGCATTTGGATTTAACGTTGCTACATCTGCCTTGGTTGGTCAGAATCTAGGGGCTAAAAGGCCAGACAGAGCGGAGAGGACTGTTTATGAAGCTCTCAAAATGGTTGGTCTTTTTATGACCGCCATGGCTTTCATACTCATAGCATTTCCCCGTTATCTAGTTATGCCATTCCTCAGCTCAAGTGATCCAAACTACAGCGAGGTCCTCAGGCTTGCTGCTATATACCTCATAATCGTGGGGATAAGTGAGATTCCTCTTGGATGGGTTTTTGTCCTCGGAGGAGCCCTTAGGGGAGCGGGGGATACAAAGAGTCCAATGTATATA
The DNA here is from genome assembly GCA_027064745.1 of Thermococcaceae archaeon. GTDB lineage: Archaea > Methanobacteriota_B > Thermococci > Thermococcales > Thermococcaceae > Thermococcus. The sequence continues at coordinate 4,574 of JAMOPD010000296.1, read as the reverse complement.
ACTGCCGTTAGCAAGCTGCTCTTCAGAATAGTACCTGCATACATCTTGGGCTTTGGCTTCACAATACCTGCGTTTGATCTCGGTCCTCTGACTTTTCCAGGGTTCACCCTTCATGGTTTAGGTGTTATCGCCGCGTGGATAGCCATGAGCTTGGAGACCTTTACAACAGCTGGCCTCCTCTGGTATGTCTTTAAGCGCGGAAAATGGAAATATGTAAAGGTGTAAAAACAGATTAGAGCGTCGAAACATGGAATAAAGCCTCCATCAGCCTACCGAAGAGATAACTGAGGAAAGCGGCTCCCAGTCCTGTCGTAACCATTTCGACTACCTTTTTCCTTATGGAGATGCCCGAAAGCAGAGAAATTAGCGTTGCAACTATGGCTAACGCAGAGCCAGCCAGAAGAACAGAGAAGGGCAGAGCGATTAATGAACTTGAAGCAAGGAAATATGGGGTAACCGGGAATGCAACGCCCAGAAGGTAGAATGAGCCCGTGTAAAGAGCAGCTCTTATCTCATTCTCATCGCTCTCTGGGATAAGGAGCTTCATTATTGCATCGCTGTTGTCAGCAAGCTGTTCTGAAACTTCTCTGGCGATATCTTCCGGCATTCCACCTTCAATGAGTTTATTCATGAGCTCCTCCTTTGCTCTCCCCGGTGAAACCCTGAACAGAACCTCCATTCTGTCCTTGATTGCCTCATTAACCTGTCTTTGAGAGCGAACTGAAATGAAGGTTCCTATCGCCATGGAGAGTGCGCCGGCAACACCCACTATGAGACCACTTATACCAACAAGCTGGGGATTGTTGGGGTAAACCGCTGAAAGACCCGTAACTGCTCCAAGAATTTCCACAAGCCCATCATTCATCCCAAGGACGAGATCACGGATGTTTTCGGTATGAAAACGCTGCTTGCTCTCGTAGAAAAACCTCTCATGTTCAAGCTCATCCAGAATAACTTCCTTGATCTCCTTCATCTCGTCCTCTGAAAAGCGGTTGGCATAGGTTGTGAGGTACTTAAAATACTTCTGTATGGCACTGTTTTCACCCATTTCAAGAAGGGATGCGAGAGAACCCGGTCCGAGAATCTTTCGGAGGAGCTTGACGCTGAATATTGTGAGCCTCTTCACGGAAGGCTTTGGAGCCTCACCTTCATGTCTCTTTATGAAGTCATGCCAGAACTTGGCATGCTTGGATTCTATATTCGAGAGACGGAGGAACTCCTCTTTTATCTCTTCATCATCCTCACTCTTAGCTAAATGAGCATATAGCACAGAATCTGCATATTCATCTTTATAAAACTCTTGAGCAAGTTTTATCATGTCATCCATCGATTCACCCCTAAAATATTGGAGAGTGAAGGTTAAATTAGTGTCGGTGCTTTCAGTGCTCTAAGCACAACATCGAAAGGAGCTTCTGTTTTTATAGCTGTGGGAGAAAAGTGAGTTCTTGTTGCCCTGTAGCCCTTTCCTTCAAGAATTTCAATTATTTTAGCAACTCTACCAACTTTGAGACCATTCCTTCTTGCCAGCGCATGAGTGTCATAAAAGAAAGGCGTATCAAATTCTTCCATAAGGATGTTGAGGAACTTCCGAGTCTTTTTCTCATCGCCTAAAGGGGCATTCCTGCTCAACTTGCAGAGTTCCTCAACAAATCTTTGATCTTTTAAGGGGCCGAGCCACAAAGGTCCATGGGATTCCTTTTTTGACGGTAAGAACGCTCTGGAATACTCAAATTTCCCGTTCTTTTCCTGTTGTAGATAACCAAGCTGTTTTATGCTGTGATCTGCCTTCCGAGCCCCACTTTTAAGTTTAAGGAATATTCTGAAGTAATGATCCTTGTAGTAAGCCAGAAGAACCTCAGCACCGAGATCATATTTGGCCGCGTATCTTATCACAACACCCAGAAGAATTCTTAAGCCTGCTTCATGACACAGCTCTCCCCTTATGGGCTCAGCGAGATACTTTCTTAAACAGGCATTCCTATAAGCTCCACAGAGGACGCCTGTGTCAGTAGCCGTAACTGCCAGAACACCATGTCTTTTCACTGCCCTGAGAGCGGAATCGAGAAACTCCATTGGTGATCCGAAGGGGTCTAAATCCACAAAATCAAAATGCCTGAAGTTCTCAGCCATTATGAGATTGGCATCTTTATTCGTCACGATTATTCGCTTCTCACCTTCAAAAATAGTGCTTTTTTCCATGTGGATTGGCCTAAGGTTAAAGTTGGCTTCCACATTCTTTATCATCAGTTTAAAGGCTTTTTCACTGATATCGTTCAGCCAGATTTCCTCACTGGGGGTTTCAAGGGCATAGCGAATCCCTCTTATTCCCGTGGCAGAGAGAGCATCGAGGACAGAATTAGCTTCCAGAATTCTCACAGCAAGAACGCTTATATCCCTGTTGAGAGCCATTACTGGATTGTAAAAAACTTCCGCGTCGTAAATTCTTTCAGCAGCTGGAACCAGTATTCTCGCCTTTCCTTCCTTTGTTTCCTTAAGCATTAGCATTAGACACACCAAAAAATTGAATTAGAGGATTTCAACATAGTCATTGATCGCTTGACCGGGTAGTGGGGTTTCAAACCTTGCCTTGACCTCTCCTTGCGTACCATGTGTTTTTGTTATTTTTCCCACAAGTCTCTTACCCGCTGGTGATTTCCAGATTACCTTTCTTCCTATGAACTGGGCCGCCTGCTCTTTGCTCTCCGCCCCGAGTGGCTTTAGTATCATGTGGTGGTTGTGCTGTCTCTCCTTACTTCTCATATAACCAACGACGAGGGCTCTTCTCTTCATCGCACCTCACCAATGGTGGATTTAGTGCCAAATTTTTAAAGCTTACTGGATTTCATTCTAAACTTCCGAAAGGATTTTATTTATCATTATGCTATCCACATCTTGGGGTGAAGTTTATGCAGAGAATCGGAAAGATTCAAGAGTTTATCTCAGAGAAAGAGCTTGATGCTGCTCTAATCATGGGGAAAGAAAATCTATTCTACTTTACAGGAAGTAGTCCTGTTCTTGGAGGCTATCTCTTAATCACACCTGATGATGCAGTTTTTATTGTTCCTGAGCTGGAATATGAAGAAGCCAAAGAATCTTCATCCATCCCAGTGGAAAAATTTAAAACTTTTGAAGAGCTTTTTGAGAGATTTAGATTGTATCAGTCACTGGGCCTTGAAGGAAAGACGAGCTTTGGTTTTGTCAACAATCTAAAGGAAAAAGCCGGGATAAGAGAATTCGAGTCTATTGATGACGTGATAAAAGAGCTGAGAATAATTAAAACCTCAGATGAAATAGAGCTTATTGGGGAGGCATGTAAAATAGCTGATGCTGCTATGATGGCGGCACTTGAGGAAATAAGGGAGGGAAAGAGGGAAAGAGAGATCGCGGCAAAGATGGAGTACGTAATGAAGGTACATGGAGCGGATAAGACTGCTTTTGATACGATAATAGCGAGTGGATGGCGTTCAGCTTTACCCCATGGAGTCGCCAGCGATAAGAGGATAGAGAGGGGAGAACTTGTTGTTATTGATGAAGGTGCCCTCTATAGGCACTACAATTCGGATATAACCAGAACGATAGTCGTTGGCCATCCAAATGCAAAGCAGAAAGAAATATATGAGATAGTGCTCGAAGCTCAGAAAAAAGGTGTGGAGACAGCAAGACCCGGGATGACAGCTAAAGAGCTCGATACGGTTGTTAGAGATGTCATAAAGGAATACGGCTATGGTGAGAGGTTCATTCATTCAACTGGCCATGGTGTTGGTCTTGAGATACATGAGTGGCCGAGGGTTAGCCAGCAGGACAAGACGGTTCTCAAGCCGGGAATGATCATCACAATAGAGCCGGGAATATACATTCCAAAATTTGGTGGTGTCAGGATAGAGGATACTGTTGTTATAACCAAAAACGGAGCAAAGAGGCTCACCAGAACAGAGAGGGAGCTTATCTAAGTCCATTTAATTTCAGACAACCTTAATCATTTCATATAATCTTTAAATCTAACGCAGGGAGGGGATACGATGCAGATAATTCATCAGGATACCAAGGAGGGCAGGATAAAAGTCAAGGTAGAGACTCTCGATGATCTCTGGCATCTCTACCACATTATAGAGGAAGGCGACACCGTTTATGCGAAAACACTTAGAAAGCAGGCCCAGCGCTCGGACTCGCTGAGGGCCGAGAAAGTCGAGGTAATTCCCGTCTTTCTCGGCGTTAGGGCCGAAAAAATCAATTTCCACCGCTTTGCAAATGCACTGAGAGTTACAGGCCCAATAGTCTATACCTCTAGGGACGACGTTCCCCTCGGCAAGTACCACACGATAGCCATCGAAGAGGGCACGGTGGTCACGATCCAAAAGCCCCGCTGGAAGGAGCACCACATCGAGCGCCTCAAGGAGGCCGCCGAGGCTTCCAAGAGGGCAAGGGTCATGATAGTCGTTATAGACGACGGCGAAGCAGATATGGCAATAATTAGGGAATACGGCGTTGAAATACTCAAGGGGGTACGCCACAACCTCGGCGGGAAGCGCTACAACACCAACCGCGAGAGTGAGGAGAAGAAGTTCTTCCACGAT
>JAMOPD010000295.1 GCA_027064745.1 Thermococcaceae archaeon | reverse complement strand
AAGGAGGAGTGGATCTGGGTGTAAAGGGTAACTATGTTTATGACGCTGAGGCTATTGAAGCCTTAAGAAAAGCATCCTCAAAGGCCTCTCCTTCGGCTACTATCACTTCACTTGGGTCCCAAATAGCATCCACAGAGGAAGCCATAGCACGTTCGGTTGAGGGTTTGTCCTTTGATGTAGAAGGCAAAAGCTACACGGTGGCTCCTCAGCATTCTCTCAGTTCAGGAAAAGACAAACGCGGTATCAGATACCAGACTGATATCGCTGTGAGATGGAAAGGCTTTAGAGTCACGAAGGAAACCTTAATGCAGTTGAAAACGGTGTTATTCTATAAGGAACTTTCTAAAAGAATAGGCCCAAGGGCGAATCTCAAAGATTTGGAACCAAGATTTGACGCTCTCTATAAGGAGTCAATGAGAGCGGCGAAAAGAACATCTGCCGCATTAATGCCAATGTTGGGGAAGTCCTTCAATACAAAGCAAGAGCTCGTAGATGCTCTGGTTAGCACCTTGGGCTTCCAAAAGGCGTATAGGCTAAAACCTTTCATAATGAAATATGCCTACAGCAAGAGTAATCTTGAAATTGTACGTTTTTACAATCCTAAATTTCGGGATTATGGAGAGTTTGGGAGAGGATGGAAGCTTCTCATTCCTTACCGTATTGAGCCAAAGGGGAACAAGCAAACAAAATTTGGGAATCTCCTCCTCCCCTTCCAAGTAGCCGTGGTGAACCTTCTCACAGGTGACAAAGAGGAACTAACCTTTAACACTGCACGTTATTCCATTGCAGGTTATGTACCTGACAAGCTTTCCAACAGTAACTTGGTGGGACTCTTCATCTTGTCTAATGGTTCTTTCAGGTTGGCTGATAAACTGGGTAACGAGTTTCAGTTTGACCAGAGCGGTGCCCTTACCGAAATGGTCTTTTCCAAAAGCTACGATGTGAAGTTCTCCTACGGATACGAGGAGACCACGAGGGAAAGTTTCAGTCAAGAGCCTTATAGGCTTGAGTCTGGGGGGGATGGATATACTACCGTGGAGGTTGGTAATGGGAAGCTCTTTATTCCAAAAAAACTGAGGTTAGTTCATGGAAAGGTGAAGGAAGAGGCCTTCGTTTTCAGCAAGCACAACAGGTTTCATGTGATCGGATATTTTCCCTCAAGTCATGTCAGTAGATATAAGATCCTGGCTATGATGACAGACGGCTCTTTTGTGCTAAAGGCCAAAGATGGGGGGAAAATTATCTTTGATTCCGCCGGCAGGTTTCAGAAGATGCAGGTCAGGGTGGTCAAGGGCCTCTCTCAGGGAGGATACAAAGTTGAATTTAGCTACAATTTCCATGAAGGAATGGCTCGTATAAACGAGGCCCGGCTGGTGCGTCAGGGCCAATCCACCCCGCTGTATGCGGTAAGTTATGGGTACGATAGCAAGGGTAGACTCTGTGAGGTAAACACCTGTAGAGAACGCAAAGCGGTTGTAGTGGTCAAGAAAAAATGGACACAAAATTTTAAGCAGCCTGTTTCATGTATGTTCGTTCAAAATCCATAGCCCATGTTTAACAAGATTTCAGTAAAAAAGGTTGATGTGGTTTAATTCTAACGGACACTGTGCTAAACCGGCATGGCCGGATCCAAACCTGCCTGTGCGTCAACGCACGCAGACAGGATATCCTGACCACCCACGGATATGAAAATACAGACTGGTTT
>JAMOPD010000294.1 GCA_027064745.1 Thermococcaceae archaeon | reverse complement strand
CCAGTGAGGGGATAAAGGAGAATAATGTCAACATCCCTGAAATTAAGTTCTTCACTCCTTGCCTCATCTCGAGTTGAGACCATTAAACCGCCCTTAATTTCAAATTCTCCTGCGAGCTGGGTTAAAAATTTTGAAGCCTTTTTTTCAAAGGCTTTTGGGTTTGCAAGTTCACTGATGCCAAAAACCACTCCAACTTTCATTTAATCACCTAAGGATTTTAAACTTTGAAGGCTAAATAAATTTGTGGTTGAGATGAAGTTTGTTCTTGACACCAGTATCTTTGTTAATCCTGAAGTCAGAAAAGACTTTGGTGAGACTCCAACTGAAGCACTGAAATCTTTTTTAAGACATGCAGAAAGGTTATTTGGAAAAGTGGAGTTTTACATGCCTCCTGGCATTTATAGAGAAATTATGAATTTTGTTGACAGAGAAGAAGTTTCTCCTGATATTGATCTTTACATAATAAAGAAACCTCCAAATCTCCATGATATAAGAATCCCTGCTTTTGTCGTGTATGAGCTAATCGATGATATACGCAGAAGAATTGACAAAGGACTACGAGTTGCAGAGAAGGCAGTTAGAGAAAGCGTTATAGAGACAGATAATGTCAACAAAATTATTCAAAAGCTGAGAAGAAACTATCGCAAGGCATTAAGAGAGGGCATAGTAGATAGTAAAGAAGATTTTGAGCTTATCCTTCTTGCTAAAGAGCTTGATGCCACGATAGTTTCCGCAGATATTGGAATTCTCACTTGGGCCCAGAAGATGGGAATAAAATGGATAGATGCCGCCGGCTTTAAAAAAGTTTTAGAAGAGCTAACAGCTAAGTTCTCCAGCGAATTAGGATACTGTCAGGATAACCCGTGAGCTGATAGTAAATCTGGTATAGGACTGCTTAACTCCTGACAGTAGCAAAGCTGGCATAAGCCTGGGATAGTTATGGTATACAGTAATCTAAGCATTTTATTGGGCTTGTCTGACAGTATTAAGGGGTGTCAACATCAAAACTAAAGCTGGAGAATGAGGGAAGGAGGAACGGGATTATGGCCGTCAGGACAAAACCCATGTATAAATGCTACCACTGCTGTTTCGCTGTCTCCAAACTTTCTTATTATTGGCAAGGTTGTATCCATTGTCATAGCCTCTCCGATTGAGACGAGAGGTTCTTTTGATATTTTTTCTGCGGCGATAGGATATAGTATCACAGTGCGTATCTCTTGTTAAATTCGCCAGAAACCCCAAATATTGGGTAATAAGTGGAGCCTGTAAGGCTATACCAGCCACAACCTGCGGCAACAGCGAGTCCCATTTCAGGGATATTCCAAGAATTAAGGATGCCATCAAACCACCTAACAGAGAACCAGGCATCATAGAGAATGCCAAATTTGCCCACTTTCTCGGCGTCACTTGTATTCATTCCGAGATCTATTCCAAAGAGTATAGAGTGCCAGGGGGACTAAATGTTAAGAATTTCAGTTTCATTTTATCATCCTCTCTAATATTAGGGCAAAAACTAAACTTCCTGTTATTGTTAGTATTGCAAAAATATCCGAAGCTCCAAAAAGCCATGATGCACTTATTTAACTTTCCCACCTTCAACTCCCATGAAAAATATCAAGGCCAACAGGGAGAGGTTTATTAAGGTTTCAAGCCATCTTCTAGATTTTTGATAAGTATTCTTTTCTAATATACCCAATGAATAGGTTCATATTGTAAAATTAAAAC
>JAMOPD010000293.1 GCA_027064745.1 Thermococcaceae archaeon | reverse complement strand
TATAAACATTACAAACAAATGTTCAAACAAATTAGATGAACTACATCCCCTGTGAAGATTGGATGTGCTTCAACGACGGTGCTAATCTCTTCTTAAGCAACCTACTCAAACGATTGCTTTTGTGGGGGGAAGCAGGCCATCGACGACGGTTTCAGCAACTTATTTAACAACTTAGGATAAATAGAAAATTATTTAGCCCTGGGCAACCTAGGGCAATATTGGGTAGACTATGATCAGAAAATTGAGATACCATAAAAGATCGTATCAACTGACACTTCCGAAGGAGTTAGTAGAGTATTTAGGCTGGAAACCAGGTGATAATATATTATTTGAGCTTGACGGAGAATCTGTTCGACTTAAGAAGATAAGCGAAGAATATGGATTTAGAACGGGTTTAGATGTTTTAGAGGAACATGAAACTCTAAAAAAGAGGAAGATTATTTACACAATTGGCTATGAGGGTAAAACTATTGAGAAACTGATTGAAATCCTTCGAAATAACAATATTTCAGTTTTAGTTGATGTTAGGGAATTACCGCTTAGCAGGAAGAATGGTTTTTCAAAGAAGGCTTTGAAAGAACATCTTACTAAAGCTGGAATTGAATACATCTCACTCAAGGAGCTTGGATCACCCAAGGAGCTAAGACATAGTTTAAGAGATAAGACAATAAAGATCGGTGAATTTAAGGAACTTTATCGGAAATACCTTAATGAGCATCCAAATGCACTTAAAAGGCTTGAGGAAATCGCAATGTCTAAGCTAACAGTCATTATGTGTTACGAAGCTAATTGGCAAGTTTGTCATAGATCGGTTATAGCAGAATTCTTAGAGAGGGATGGATTTGAGGTGATTCATCTTTGAGAGAGGAGTTATTAGTTTTAGCAAAGGCTTATCCCACAATAAGCACTAAATATGAGCTTTTAGTTTGTGTTGCGGGAATTACAGCTGATGGAGAGTGGAGAAGAATCTATCCAATACCTTGGGAAATATTCCTCGAATATGAAACGAAGTTCAAGAAAAAGCAATGGATCAGTTATGAGTTAAGAGATGACAAACCATCAGATAGAAGACCAGAAAGTAGGAAAATAAAATTTGAAACAATAGAAGTACTTCATGAGGAGCGTTATAAAAACATCAAAACTATGCTTGATGAAAGACTAAAGACGTTGGAAGAATTAGAAAGTGAGGATGATAGAAATGTCTCGCTTGGAGTTTTAAAACCAAGAATAATCGATTTTGTTTGGAGTGATTGGGATTATTACAATAAGGTTAAAAGTAAATCCGCACAGAGAACACTCAACGGTAAAAAAGCTGTTAAAATTGAATTTCCAGACAAGAAGTTCCAATATGTCTTTAAATGTAACCCCCGATGCCCTAAAAAGCATCAGATCATATGTGAGGATTGGGAACTTGGAATGCTTTACCTTAAAATGAAACGGAATCATGGCCCAGATTTGGCTCCTAAAAAAGTTCGAGAGAAATTCTTAATCGAAATTCCAAAGCTAAGACACATATACTTTGTTGTGGGTACTCATAATCAACATCCGAACACATGGTTGATAATCTCAGTCTTATATCCTAAGAAAAAGGATATCGCTGAAATTGAAAGCAAAACTTTGTTTTAGTCGCTTGTTGATAGTAACACCAACTCTTAATCTTATAACCTATAACCAAATAAAGCAGATATCCACCTTATCGATTTTATATCGATTAATCTCGTGATAATAGTTTATAACCTCCTTCAGGTTGGACCAATACAGGATCCTGTAACAGGATCTAATGGATCTCGAATTTTATCAGTTTTCGGTATTCATTATAAAAATGAGTTAAAAGATTTAACCGCTGCGGTTAGATTTCGAAATTTCGAAAATTCGAAAGATGGACCAAGATTATGCTATTGAGTAGCATAATTCTGGAGGATCCTTGGATCAATCCGGGGGATAAAACCAAATTCTATATTTTCACTTTTCTACAATTTTATATTTTCCAACTGTAAAATTATTTCAACCCAAGTTGTATAACCGCATTGTAGATAATTTCAACAAGCGATTATATAAAATCTGATTTATATATTTTCATGGATTTATTAGTGTTACTCGAACCAATTGGACCAAACGCAATAACACCCTATGCATTTTTATCAGTATTCATTATACGTTGCGAGAATTTTATTTAAGTGGTATCAGAATATACCCTTGCGAAAAATTTCGCAATCTCGCAAATTTACATGAATGCATTATAAAATATAATTTATTAAGCTTAATTAATTTAAAACTTCAGAGAAATCAGATTTCATTATAATTCAGTCTAAGAGGAATCTTCATTGACTATAGTAGTTAAATAGACAACTGTTCTCTGAGATATTCGACTAAAGCTTCTAAAGCCTCCGTAAGCCAATAGCTAACAATATCAGCTATGTAATTGGTTATTTGACTTGGATCACTTGGAAGTTCAACTTTCCCAAGTATAACAGGATATAGGAAAAATATCCCCGCAGTTGCAAGCTTTAAGATCTTGCTATCTGTAAACCATGCTAGGGCTGCCAACCCTATCAAAATTATCAAAGGACTTGCACTAATAAGATCCGTCATCAGTCCATCACCTCTTCAGCCCTAAGCATCTTGCCGTTCCTCAAATCTTCTACAAATTTTAACTCAACTATAACATCCCTCATGTGTAAACGTTCCAAAACGGATTTAGAATTAGCATCGAGCCCTCTTATCACGTAATCCCTTCCAATTTTAACAACCCTTCCTTTTATATTTACATTCGAATATTCACATATATTACTCTCTACCCTTCTATTATAATACCTCATGACTAGTTCACCGAAAGAGGTTAGATTCCCATGCAAATCCTTTATACCCAATGCAATCAGTAGTTCCTCATCTTCCCAATCCTCATCGCTAAGCTCTTCCGCTAACTCCTTGGCTCTCTCCTCTCTTCTCAGAATATCCATCTTCCTTTTTACCCTAACCGCCTTGTGCTTCAATTGCCTATACTGGTTATAGATCTCCTCCGGTATTCTTTCGGTCTCTATCTCACCGATCTTTTTGTAATCCTTTCTCAGAAATAGCCATCCCCTTGTTTTCTTCCATATCTCTCCCTTTCCCTTTTTGGCCATCTGTATGAAAATATGAGCCTGCTCCCGGATCTTTGGAGGAATCATATCCCAAGTCGCACAAGTCACCACAAGAACGGCGACGTATTCCCTAACTATTTCAAATTCTTCGATGAAATTCGTTAGAACCTCCCTGTCCGCTTTCCAAAAACCATAGCTTGACGTATGCAAGGCAAAATCATCCCATAAAAGTATCTCAACTCGCCCATCCTCATAGCGTTCCAAGTCCTTTCTATGATCCAAGTTTTGGAAATCTTGTATGGTGAATATTGTATGCTTTAGGACTTTCTCCCAATCTCCCAAAACCTGATATAGTATGTTCAATCCTGTAACGCTCTTCCCTTTCCCTTTATCTCCCAAAATTCCAATAAACAAAAAGCCATCGTGCTCGATCGCCGTCTGAATATATTTAAATAACTTTCCACTCATAGCATCACCTCTCTAAAACAGTAAATCGTCATCTTCATTCTCTTCGTCCTCGAAATCCCAATCTTCAAAATTATCTTTCTTCGAGAATTTTTCGACCTTTGCCGTTCCTCGAAATACGGGTTCCTGCCCTTTTTCACCGTCAGATGTCGAAAAGTCGAAGTCTTCATCATCCCTCTCAAGAGGTTCGGCTCCAACTGCAGGGGCAACAAGCCAAAACTTCTGCCTAATTCCTTCCTCTTGCAACGTCTGCAAAACCCTGACCTTGTGATACGGCATAAGGAACTCTTCAAGTTCCTCTCTCGCCTCCTTCCCGAACTCTCTTTCCGCTATGTCGAGTAAAAACAGGAGTTGATGACCGTAAGGATCGAGAACCAAAGTTCCAAGTCCCAACTTCTCGCTCAATTTGTAAGCTATCATCTTTTTGACCGTTTCCAGATCGGAAACCTCTTTAATCCTTATCTTCGCCATCTTTCTCCCTCCTTTCCGGATTATTCTCAACTCTGATAACTCTAACCTGTCTAATCATGCTGAGAAGATGCTTAACTGTCCTTCTCGGCATGGTGATCTTCTCTTTCACGTAATCTTTTAGCAATCTCTCATAATCCTGAATAATATGCTCGATCTCTGCCTCCTTGAGCATTTTCGTGTAGTTATCTTCGTTCATAAGCTGAGAACATTCAACAACTTTGATTTTCTCAACATCAAAACCCAACCATTGTTTTACTGCTTGAATGTTCGTTAGTATGGCGATAATACCACCAAATAAGAACGAATAGAATAGATCGATTTTGAAGACATGGAGATAATCGCCTACAATGCTTAATGCCAAGAAACCAAAGAATCCCGCTAAAGCATAACCAATCTTAATCGGTTGTCTTTCATACCCTTGATAACCTAAGTTCTCCTCTCCGATTGCCAAGATACCGCTAACATTGTAACCGTTCAGTTCGAAGTTAATGAACTGCTTAAAGTCGTTCTTGAACTCGATGAACGTTAATTTTCCGTCGAAATCTCTGATAACTCCCCTCTCGGCATCGTAGGGATATATGCACAACCTGAGAGGTTGAGAATAACCCGCATAGGCAACGTATAACCTGTTATAACTCCAAAGCAGGTAACCCAAGATGTAACCCGCTATGAAGAAAGCCATGAAGTAGTAGTTATACATATCCTTCATGCGATAGGTTGAGAACACCAGATGAGGAACATGCTTAACCGTTTCGTTGATCTTAACCGTGTCCGTCGTGTAGGTCATCCCTAAAACGGCTAAAATTGCTAAACAGACTACAAATATAACTACAAGATGCTTACTAAATTGAACGACCATTCTGTCTTTTTTGAAGTAACGGGATAAGGCTAATCCCGTAATAAGCAAGCAAGCTGAATAAAACGCTCTCCACCATCCGAACTTTGCTAATTCTGACTTTAATATCACAATAGGATAATCCCAAAAGCTGAGCGGTTCCTCTTTCTCCTTGAGGAATCCGAAACCCCAAGGCGATGAGATTATAAGCAATCTAAGACCTCCGTAGGCTTTGCATCTAAACGGTAGGGTAACGTTCGTATCTCCCTTCTTGACAAACCTCCTTATCCATTTTCCGCTAAAAGGATCACAGAACGCTAAAAGTGTAGGAATCTCCGAATGGATTTTGACCCAACCCTCCTTCAAGTTGTAATCTACTACATACGTATTGTTGTCTATGCGAATCTTGTTTCCTTGCCAATACCACAGCTTTGCAGTCTCATTCGACCAGAACACTATCCCGTTATGGAATACCTCCGCATTGCTAAGTTCAATCGCAAAGTTAAGCAGAATGACAAACCCAATGAGTGTAAAAAATAGGATTGTAAACTTTCTCATCATCTCAACCCGATAATAGCCTTAGCCCTCTTCAATCTCTCCTTAAAATCGCTATATAGCTCGGCAATCTTCTTAAACTCTCTTTTTTCCTTCTTAGATAAATTTTTACGCCTTTCTTGAACCTTAGCTCTATTAGCAACACAATTAACGTATTTTATTGCATCATCTATCGTTATCTCTCCTTTATCTATCATGTTCTTTAGCTTAGCTATTGAACTCTTAGCTCCCTTGACTGAATCCATACGGATTATTTCCGCAATTTCTTTATTTTTCGCAGGTCTGAATAACCCTCTCTTCTTACTCTTAACCTTCTTTATCATCCCCTAACACCTCCACATAAGCCAAATAGTCAAAATTCCAAATTCTTTTCACATATTCGCCGTCATACTCCAAGATCATACGTCTATCCATATCGAATTCAGCTTTTTCCAGAACTCTAACATTTCCAAAAGTATCAATGATTTTCATTTTAAGCATTTTATTAACCTCCTTTATAAAAAGAAAAAATGCTATTTTTTCCTTAAAATTGTGTAAGCAGCAACGCAGCCGATAGCGATCAAGCCAAGCTGTGCCGTTGTATCCAAGCTGTTCCACCACTCTGAGAAGTTAAAACTACTACCCCCAGCTACGGTTTGTAAGTTGTTAATGTATTCCTCGTAGAGCTCCTCGATTCTCTTCAGTTCCTCGTATATTTTCTCAATTTCTCCGCTGTGCGGATTGTAATTCGTTAGGTTTGTGCTGTTTATTGGATTCCCCTGCCAATCTTTTAATCCAACGACTGTGAATGTTGTTCCGGCATGTAATGGAACTAAAAGCGTTTGTCCGTTCTCGTCAGTCGTAACCAGATACCAAATGTGATTCCCATCGATGGTGTAATTCCTGCCGACTTCTAACGTTCCAGTCCAATCTGTTAATAGGAAACCGCTTATATTCTTACCATTTAGGTTTATTGTTACCGTTTTATCCAATCCTGTAGTGTTCAAGCCTAATAATGCTAATTCAGCCGCCGCATAACCGTAATAACCTGTTGTATTCCAATCTTTATCCAAGAATGTCGCCAAAACGTATGGATCAATTAGATCTGTTGTATTGAACTGTGAATTCTTAAGCCCCTGAACGTATGCATTTATGTTATCAATAATAGTCTTATACTCATTGTTTATCTGGCTTAAAACTTGCTGATATACTCCCCAATTGTAAACAACCGTTACATGACCTCTTGGATCTTTAAAGCTTATCTCGTATGTAGTAAGACCTCGTATAGGTCCGCATCTATTAACCAATTTTACATTCGGAGTAATCTTTAAAACCGTAAAAGTCTTGCCCAGAATGTTCAAATTTACTTTCTGTGTTTTTAAATATGGTTCACTCCAAACCAAGTCAAATCTATAATCATTCGCAAAGTTGTATTTGTATGATGTATTTTTGCCTACTCTACACACACTCTTAACACGTTTACCGCAATCTGAGAAATATACGCTGAATCCAACCCACAATATATCTATCGATCCAACCCCCATGCTATCCTTTGCATACTTGTTCAAGGCAAAGCTAAGATATTCAGCGGTGTTATTCGCCTCTTCGATTATGTTCTTTGTTACGTTAAGATAATACTTGAAAACTGCAAATCGAGCCTTGCTCGCTGCCGCATCCAACGTATCTCCTTGCTCTAACGCTTTCAGAATCTCATACTTGGCCAAAGCCCATGCGTAATTTCGTCCATAGTGGACGGCATCACCTAACTCGTAAACTATCACTCTGCTCTTACCCCACTCGTTTAATGCAGCGCTCTCCAACGTTGCCAAATTCTCAAGCTCCTCCTGCGTTAATTGTTGCTCTAACTCCTCAATTCGCTCATCAGCCGGTTTCACCCATATGTTGCGACCTAACCATAGCCCTATGCATATACCACTTCCAATCAGCACAGCACCAGCTATTATCGCTGGAACTATCGCATACGCTACAAAAATATTGGAAATCATCAGCAAAGCCAAAACAGTCGTTAGCCCTTTCCTCACAGCTGATCCCTCCTCAAAAAAAGAGAAGGTTAATCTTGGAACGCCATGATTACACAGCTAACGCAACTTATTCCCCATACTGCTATTTTGTGCCATGCATCACTTAGCCAATCGGCCGGCAAACTTAGCTGACTTATTATTCCACTTGCAAGAATAGGCAATCCGACAGCTATGGCAAACGTTACCATCTCCAACGCTGTAAATCTTAGATGTGCCTTCTGTGCAAGCAGAATTACCCCCGCCACGACCACAATCGCAACAGCTATCGTTTTTACGTCCGTTCCTATGTTTACTCCAATTAGACCGGTCAGCACAGCCGCACAAAATACGTAAGCCACGAATACTAACGCCTCTACGACCCCAAAACTACCCATCTTAGCCACTCCTGCATAGTGGTGTCCGTACCTACTTTTCACCTTATGCCTTAAACTCACCTTACCACCCCCCAAACTCGACAGAAACAACTCCTCCCGAAAAAACAAGACCGCAAGCAAAGTAATAACTGAAATAATGGCAATCTGTGTCGTTACTGTAAAATTGTCAAATATATAGGCATCCAAAACCTTCCAACAGAAGTGTAGGATAACTTCCGTTATAATCAAAGCCAAGATTATTGTAGCTACTGTTTGCTGTTGTTTCCTCGTTGCCATTAAGTCACAATAGGTTGCTAAAAATATATTAACTTTTTATTAAAAGTTTTAAAAAAGATTTGTAAAAGATTTGCAAATGTTTTAATAATCTTTGGAACGATAGAAACCCACAACCTTAAAATAATATTCATCAATAGCCCTTCTAAGAACTTCCGACTTGGAAATACCTAATATCTCCGCTATTTCTTCTAACTTTGCCTCATAAATTGGATTTAAACTAAATCCTGTGCATCTATTCTTACCTTTCTCAATCTTCTTCCCAAACATCTTCATCACCTTATAGGGAACTCCTTATAGGGAACTTATCAACGATCCGGGAATACCACTCATCAGCTTGCTTAGTCTTTGCCAAGTAATGTCTTGAACCGACTGTTACACTTGCTCTGCCTTGAATGAAATCAGCTACAGATTCTGGAACACCTTTGAAAATCAAGAAATTGTAATTCCAACTTCTGATAGTTATCGCTGAAACTCTCTTGTAAATAATATTCTCTTCAAAATAGTCATATCCTTGTGTTATTTTTCTCAATTTGATGCTTGATGGATAATAAAGCCAATAAGCTTTCTTCTTTCCTCTTGAAACAGAGAAAACAGGATATCTTATCACTTTTTCATTTACTTGAACAACATTTTGAGGATCGAAAGCTTTCAAGGCTCTCCAGAGATGTTTAAGTCTAAGTCCGCTGTAAACTAATAACAGGAATACCAATTCAAGCTCTTCGTCGTTTTGTTTTCTGATGTGAGAATAATAAGCTTCTTTTAGCTCATCATCACTAATGAAGATTTCTCTCGAGCCATATTTCTTTATTGGTGTCTTCTTTCGCCACTTGTCAAGATCATAGCCATTTATATCCGTGATTCCTCTATCCTCCAAGTAGTTGAAGAAATTTCTAAGACCCTTAGCGAATTTGTCACCCTTTACCTTTAGAACCAATTCCTCAAGCTCTTCTGGGTGCATTACATGAGATAAGTTCTTATCAAGCGCTGATATGTAATCATCCACAGTCTCTTCTGAGATTTCTCCTTTTTTCACTCTCTTTCTCATATACTCTATGAATTTCTTTCTATGTTTGGTGTAGAGGTCTTTCAACGATACCCTGACGAGGCGAAGGTCCCCGGTTCGAATCCGGGCGAGCCCACT
>JAMOPD010000292.1 GCA_027064745.1 Thermococcaceae archaeon | reverse complement strand
CACTTCAGTCCCAGCATATTTACTGAAAACTACAATGTCTCCTTCCTTTACCTCCAAGGGTTTAATTTCTCCATTTTCGAGCAATTTCCCTTTCCCCACAGCTATGACCTTACCCTGCTGTGGTCTTTCTTTTGCCGTGTCAGGTAAGACAATGCCACCCTTTGTCTTCTCCTCGGCCTCAAGCACCTCTATCAGGACTCGGTCACCTAATGGTTTGAACTTCATAGCTCCTCACCTCCTATTTGTTAACCCAAAATTACAACCCCTTATAACTCAACAGGTTAACCTACCATAAATTTCAAGAGCCACCTTTAAACTATCACTTACCCTTCTGGTTTGCTAATTTTACTGATAAGTGGGTAACATGTCAAGTATTTTTTGCAAACAAAATGCGGCACTGCTAAAAATGATGAAAATGAAAGGAAAAAAGCTATCTTCGCTTTATCAAAAACAATGCCTCTTCACCAAATAGATTTGGCCAAAAAGAAATTTTGGAATATCCCGAGAAAAATTCGGCTCTTAAGACCTCTATACGATTTGCTTTACAGAACCGATAAAAATCTTTTATGGTCAAATAATGAGAATTAGGGCTATCATACCATTCATACGGCAAAGCAGGATTCTTAGGAGCAACGCCTTCAAACATTAACTGAAATCGTATTTTCCAATGTGCAAAGTTAGGGAAACTTACAATTGCCTGCCTCCCTATCCTAACCATCTCATTCAAGACCTTTTTAGGATTTCGGATTTCCTGAATTGTGCGCGAAAGAATAACATAATCGAATGTATTATCTGGATAAACTCCAATCATAGATTCCAAATCTCCGTGATGTACTGCTAAACCTTTTTCTACACAGGCTGCCACTTTATCTTCATTGGATTCGATTCCATATCCTTTCACCTTCTTATACCGCTTTAAAGACAACAATAAATCTCCTTCTCCACATCCTAAATCTAATACCCGCGCCCCTTCATTGACTATCTCTTCTATGAGTTGATAATCCCTGCGTCTAACAAGTGGTGTCATTTTTCTACCTCTGACATTAAATGTTCTAAGAATCCCTTAATTAGTCTTTCTTGCTGTTTATTATAGATGAGAAAGGAGTCGTGTCCATAATCAGACTTAACACAGCAATAGCTCACATCTTTATTATAAGACTCTAAAAGTTTGGCAATCTCTTCCACTTGAGAGGGAGGATACAACCAATCTGAGGAAAAGCTTATTAGTAAAAACTCTGCCTCTACTTTTTCCATCTGTTCTGGTCCTATTTCAGATGAAAGATCAAAATAATCAATTGCCTTTGTAAGGTACAAGTAAGAATTAGCATCAAATCTCCGAACAAAAGAGTCTCCTTGATAATCGAGATAACTCTCTATTTCGAAATCAATAGAAAAATCATACCCATACTTTTCTTTCTCTCGCAAACGACGTGCGAATTTTATATTCATCGCCTCGTCGCTTAAATAAGTAATATGCCCTATCATTCGCGCCACTGCAAGTCCTTGATAGGGAGGAGTAGAACCATAGTAGTTTCCTTGGTTCCAATTTGGATCTCTCATTATTGCCTGTCGTCCTACTGCATTAAAGGCTATCTGTTGGGCAGTGTGCTGCATAGTCGTGGCGATAGGAATTGCAGCCCTTACTCTATCTGGATGATGAAAGGCCCAAGAAAGGACTTGCATCCCGCCCATAGATCCCCCAACAACACACAACCATTTATCTATTCCCAAATAATCCATTAGTTTAACTTGGGCATTAACCATGTCATTTATCGTCACAACAGGGAATTCCAATCCATACGGTTTTCCAGTAGCTGGATTTATTGTTGTTGGACCAGAAGAACCATAACATCCCCCAATAACATTTGAACATACCACAAAGAATTTATCTGTATCTATAGCCTTGCCCGGTCCTATGTATACATCCCACCAACCAGGTTTTCGAGCATCACGATGCCAAAATGCGGCATTTGCGCTTCCAGATAGAGCGTGACATATCAATATGGCATTGGTTTTGTCCGGATTAAGCTCTCCATATGTTTCGTAAGCAATCTCCAACGGTTGAATAAACCTACCACTCTCTAAGGCAAGGCCCTCTTCAAAAAGGGCCTTATGGGTCAAAACAAATACTTTTTCTTCCATAAAAACCTGGTTGTTTTAGAGACCTTAGTATTTAGTTTTAAAAATATAAATCTCTTGCGCCCTGGCAGGTCTTTTCATAATATTCCAGCAATTTATCAAACATATGAGGCATACTTGCTTTTACCTCTTCCATTTCCTTTTCTATCAATTTTTCCCCCATTGCCCTTGTTTCTTCTGAAGCAAAGTCATCTAACCACTCACGAAACGTAAGTATCGCATTCAACTTGCAAAACTGCCCTTCTTGTCCGCTTTTTAATAACGACATTATCCTCTTTCCAGTTCTACCACATCTATATCCTGCTGTGCAGAAAGACGTAATATATCCCATTTTCGCAAGATCCCGTATCAACTCATCCAGCGAGCGTGTATCTCCCAACTGAAATTGCTGACGTTTTAACTCTTGCTCTGTCAACCTATCGGAGTATGCCCCAATACCTATCCGCGTAGATGCATCTGTCTGAGTAATACCTATGTTTATCATCTCATCCCTTATACTTGCTGGTTCTCTTGCAGTGATTATCAATCCTGTATATGGCACAGCCAATCGCAATACTGCAATCAGCTTTTTGAAATCTTCGTCGTTGACTTTATACTTAGTCTCTTGGACATAAGGAGTATTCAATGCAGGTTCAAGTCGTGGAAAAGAAATCGTGTGAGGACCTATACCAAATTCCTTTTCCAACTCACGAGAGTGATAAAGTAAACCCAAAACCTCAAATCTCCAATCATAAAGGCCAAAGAGAACCCCTATACCTACATCATCTATACCGGCTTCCATAGCCCGATGCATTACATACAATCGCCAGAGATAATCATGCTTACGAGTTCCCTTTGGGTGGACATACTCGTAAGTGGGCAAATGATATGTCTCTTGAAATACTTGATATGTCCCTATCCCCACTTCTTTGAGTCGCTTAAGCTCTTCTACCGACATGGGAGGGGCATTTACATTCACTCGACGAATTGAACCGTATCCCCGTTTGGTCGGCACCTTCACAGAATATATTGTCTTAATTGTATCGCAGATGTAATCTATTCCAGTTTCTGGATGTTCTCCATAGACAACAATTAACCTTTTATGTCCAATCTCTCCACATAAAATCTTGGTTTCAGAAACCACCTCCTCAATGGACAACTTTCTCCTTTGCATCAGCTCATTATCCCTTCTGAAACCACAATAAAGGCAATTGTTTATACACAAATTTGCTAAATATAAAGGAGCAAACGTAACGATCCTATTGTCATAAACCTTTTTTTTGACCTCTAATGCCACTTCAAAGATTCGATCCCACATGTCAGGAGATTTTATTTTCAGTAAATAGGCTGTCTCTTCCGGAGTTAACGTCTCAATGGCAAGGGATTTAGATAAAATCTCTTCTAATCTTGTCCAATCTTCTCTTATTGGAGAAGCAAGTATCTCCTCAATTTCATTATGAGGGATAAATCCTGTATCCTGTTTTTCTTTCGTCGTATTAACGCACATATACTGGCCTCGCTTCATAATGTGTATGTAATAGTTTATGAGATTTTTCGGAAAGAGGATGTCCAAGGAACTCCTCATATAACTGTTTCACATATGGATTCTCATGAGAATACCTAATTCTATGCTCATCGTCTTGATATAATCCCTTAGCTCGAGCCACTCGCAATTCGTCAGTGACTCCATATGGTTGACCTCCTCCACCTACACATCCCCCCGGACAGGCCATCACTTCAATAAAGTGATATGGAAGCTCTTCGCCATTCGCCTTAGCCTCCCTTACTCTATTCAACACTGTTTCTACATTAGCCAATCCGTGTGCCACTGCCACCCTAACCTCAGTACCATTAATCTGTACTGTGCATTCCTTTACCCCTTTAAGTCCTCTTATCTCTCTGAATTCGACCTTCTTAAGATTTTTACCAGTGATTAAATAATACGCTGTTCTCAACGCTGCCTCCATTACTCCCCCTGTAGCTCCAAAGATAACACCTGCACCACTGTAATCACCTAAAATATGATCTGGTTCTTCCTCAGGTAAATTGTTAAAGTCTATTCCAGCTTGTTTTATCATTCGAGAAAGTTCACGCGTAGTGAGCACGACATCTATATCTTGATATCCAGAAGCAAACATTTCCTCAGTCCGGGTAATCTCATACTTCTTAGAAGTACAGGGCATGATTGAAACCATGAAAATCTTACTCGGATCCAATCCCATCTTCTGGGCGTAATAGGTCTTTGCCAGAACACCCAACATCTCATGTGGAGATTTTGCTGATGAGAAGTGTTCTATCATATCGGCATGAAACTTCTCCATAAAGTCAACCCATGATGGACAACAGGTCGTGATAAGAGGGAGAGGTCCGGCATTCTCTTTAAATCTCTTAACAAACTCAGTTGCTTCTTCCATGACAGTAACATCTGCTCCAAAAGATGTATCAAATACCCCTTTAAAGCCTAATCTTCTAAGAAGAGAATACAACTTGCCAGTGAGATTGGTTCCATAGGGATAACCAAACGCCTCCCCTATTGCTACCCTCACTGCTGGAGCTATTTGAACTACACAGTATTTATCTGGATCCCGCAAGGCGGACCAAACCTTTTCAGTATCATCCTTTTCAAAGATTGCTCCAGTAGGACAATGTGCTGAACATTGGCCACACTTTACACATGGGGATTCTCCAAGCAATATATCGCCAGCAGGAGATATTCTGGTGTTAAATCCTCTCTCCAAGAAAGACAAGGCCCACACATCCTGTATCTCCTGACAAACCTCCACACATCGACCACATAGAATGCATTTTTGAGGATGCAACTCTATAGTTCCAGTGGAGATATCATCGGGTATATCTCTCAATATCTTCTGATAACGTTCCTCACGTATACCAAACTCTGCAGCAAGTTGCTGCAATTCACAGTTATTGTTTCGCCCACATGTGAGGCACTCGTTAGGATGATTAGAGAGAATCAATTCCAGAACTGTGCGCCGCACTTGAACTATCTCCGGATCATTAGTAATTATTTCCATACCATCTTCTATAGGGGTACAACAGGCCCTTAGCATCTTATTAGCTCCCTTCACTCGAACAATACAAATCCCACAAGAAGCTGATGGAGGTAGATCCGGATGCTTACAAAGAGTGGGGATCTTTACCTGGACAGTCTTTGCCGCATCAAGGATAGTGGTGCCTTCCGGCACCTCTACTTTAAACCCATCTATAACTGCCTTTACCATTTTTCCTCCTTCATTACCCAAATAACTCTAATCCACTAAACTAACTCCATACTTTAATATTTCACATCCCACAAAAATAATCCGTGAGCTGGAGCCGTACTCCATTCTAATTTATGTCCAGCAAAGACCTCTTCTATTACTATCTCAGGGAATCTTCCCCAAGCAATATCCAACAACAAACCCATCATTCTCCGCACCATTTTATACAGAAATCCCTTACTTCTAAACTCTATAAATCCAATATGCTCGCTGACTCTTCCAGTCCCTACATAAACCCTCCAAGCCCGATTACTCAAATGACTTCCATCCCCCCGATTGCACGCAAAAACTGAAAACCGCCCTTCTCTATTGAACCGCCAAGTCAATTTTTTTATTTTATCCCATACCTCTTCATCTATAAAGAGTGAATATCGATTTAATATCGGATGTTTAATCGCCCAATTCAAAAAATAACGATAGATTTTTTCCCTACAATCTCTGCGAGGATGAAACGCATCCGCTGTCAAGGAAGAATTATAAACTACTATATCGTCAGGTAGAAAAGGATTTAACGCCAAAGCGAGTTTCTCAGGTGGAATCCGGACAGCGTCGATCTCAAACGTTACCACCTGCAAACGAGCATGTACCCCAGCATCTGTCCTGCCGCTGGCAATCAAAGAAACCTTTCTATTTAATAACTGACAAAGAGCCGATTGTAATTCTCCTTGAACCGTTCTCTTTTCCGGTTGGATCTGCCAGCCATAAAAATCAGTGCCGTCATAACCAATATCCAACCTTATTTTCATACTTTCCACCTACGATGAAGCCAAGCCCATTGTTCTGGATTAGACATTATAACACTTTCCAAGGAAGTTGTGAAACTTTGAACAATTTCTCGAACTGGAACATCTCCGCCCCTCTCCCACAAAACTCCTTTATCTATCACCGTGATATCTCCTTCGCCTCTATAACAAAACATGGCCACCACTGGCTTATTCATACGCATAGATAACTCTACTGCTCCTCCTGCAGCAAACGCAGGTCGATTGAAAAATTCTACCTTTATCCGTCCTTTTTTTCCAAAATGCTGATCCAACAAGACCACCAATACACCACCAGACTTGAGTATATTTCTCGCCTTCTTAATCGAGCCTATCTCATTGATATACAGTGGGATAAGCCCCATCTCCCGTATTATCTTATCTGCCCAGGTCTGAAGATAGGAATTTTTTATCCTCTTCAAGAAAACCCCAGTGGGTTTATGAAAGGCAAAATATTGAGCAACCCCAGGGAAAGTACCATAATGGGCCGTACAAACAAGGCCTCCTCGTTCCAAAATCAAATCCCTACTCCGCACTTCTGAAAATTTAATGCATTGATTAAGTAGCCAATTTCGACTTCTTTCTCTTTCTCGGTGAACCCATTCGTACCACCAAATTGTATCCAATATTGCAAGAAGCATATAAAATAAGCTCTTTCGAGCCATTTCTTTTTTTTGATCCATGTTCCAATCAGGAAAAACATAGGACAAATTTTCAAACATAATCCTTCGACGATTAAAGAGTAACCAATAAAAAGGCCCTACCCATTTCTGGGCTATACTGGGTAATTCGTCAAATCTTTGACCGGATACTTGCTTAAGCAACCACCTCACCAATCAATTCTCCTTTCAAGTAAGATACTCTTGCCTTCACTACATCTCCAGAAAATAGTTCTCTCTCCGAATGGAGATAAACAAGATCATCTATCTCAGGGGCATCCCAGTACGTCCTGCCAAGGTATAATCCAATTTCCGGGATAAACCCATCAACTATTATTTCCAAAACCTGACCAGATAAAAACTGTTTAAACTCTTTTAACCTTTCGTTAGCTAATCTCCTTATTCGGTAATATCTTCCTCTCACCGTAGATTCTTTTGGCCTTGGTCGTAATTTATAGGCTGGAGTACCAACTTCAGGGTAAAATCTAAACACTCCTATCCTAACAATGCATTTCTTTTCTTCTAAGAATCTTCGTAACCGGGAAAACTCCTCTTTCCCCTCACCCGGAAATCCTATCATAACCGTAGTCCTAACTCTTATTCCCCGCTGTTCCATTTCGTTAAATATATAATCCAATTCTTCCCGGCTATACCCTCTATTCATCCGCTTTAATATTTCAGAATTTACATGCTGTATCGGAAGATCTATATATGGCACTATTCTACTGCTTTGAGCGATTAAATCCAAAAGAGATTTTCCTATCCGAGAGGGATAGGCATACATTAACCTAATCCACTTGACATCTGTTTGATCCAGTATTGCCTTTAAGAGTTCTTCTAACATTGGCTTTCCATAAATGTCTATTCCGTAAGCCGTAGTATCTTGCCCAACCAAGATTATCTCTCCTTTGCCTAATTCTTCGCTAACATATCTCACTTCAGAGACCACATCCTCTATCCTACGAGAGCGTAATGGCCCCCTTATACTTGGAATAGTACAAAAACTACACGAGCTCACACAACCTTCACATATTTTTACGTAGGCATATCCCCCCTCGGGAAAGACAATAGGTTGGGTAGGCAAACTACAAGGATCAATACAACCACGAAACTTAGCCCATGGAAACTCTTCTTTTAACTCTTTTGCAAATCTCTCAACCAAACACCCTACAATCCAAACTTCTTTTACCCGCCCATCCCGGTACAACTCTTCGAGTTGCAGTATAATATCCACGCTTTCTTTTACTGCTGGTTGAATAAATCCACACGTATTTATAAACACATAATCCGCTTCCTCAAATTGAGGCACATATTGCCATCCTTTATCTATACCCTCCTTTACTAAGAACTGGCTATCTACATAATTTCGAGGGCAACCAAGCGTTATCACAGAAAAGGTAGGCCTTACCATAGCTTAAAAAACTATCTCCTTCTAATATGGTAAGAACAATCAGAAGAGAAAACTATATCCTTTATTACCTGTCCTTTTCGCCCTATTCTATTGTAGGTTTTCTCTCCACACCTGATCTTCAATGCCCCAGCATTACCAACCCAAAGAGAAATTTCATCCTTCGCCGACCAGTTTTCAATATCGCCCTTTCTAAGTACCCCTACAAATAGTTGCTCCCCATCGGCCTTTACTCTCATCCAACAATCATCGGTTGCCTGAACAAAGATGCTAAACTTATCTTTACGTATTGGAACCGCACTTTCTTTTAACGTGTTTTCCTCTGGAGCACTCTTTTTAGAAATGGGAACTTGATTCTCCCAATTCTTCCCAGACTTCGTTTCTCGCGAAGTGCTGGTTGTATTGTCCATCTCGTTACTTACTTGTTTATGGAAAACAGAAAGCACAAAAAAAACTCCCAAGAAAACTATTACAAGCCCCATATATATCCGTCTGGGAATCTTAATAAGGAACGAAATGATGAGAGAAAAGATGAAAATCATCCAATCTTTAACCATGCAAAATATCTGTTTAACTGGATAACTTCTTTTTGAGGGAGAAGTCTCTTTCTCCTCTTTCACTTTGCTTTCTTCAAAATATTCTTCTGGGAACACACTCCTTACTACTTTTTCAGGATCCAAACCTAAATACCGAGCATAAGTTTTGGCAAAACCTTTTACATACACTGGACTTAGAAATAGATCTGAAAAATCTCCTGTTTCCAAAGCTACAATAACTCGCTTTGGGATCTTGGTATCTTCAAAAACCTTATCTATCGTTATCCCTTTTGATTCGCGGATCGATCTTAAATCAATTCTCTCCGGCATAAGAACTCTTCCTCCTTAACCATTCTTCCCGATCAATCAATATTTCTCTTGGTCGACTTCCTCGATATGGTCCCACTATCCCTTCTTCTTCCATCATATCTATTAGTCGAGCTGCACGCGCATATCCCAATCTCATTCGTCTTTGCAAGATAGAAACAGATGCCTGCCCTGTGGTAAGA
>JAMOPD010000291.1 GCA_027064745.1 Thermococcaceae archaeon | reverse complement strand
TTTTAGATGCCCACAGAGAGATGAAGAAAGTCTTTGATAGGGTTTATTACTTCAGCTTTCCGGTTATTGGCTATGCCTCACCGTGGAGCTTTCTGGTGGGGGTCAAAGGAAACATAGATTTTACAAAAATTAACCTAAAAAGAGCGAAAAGCTTAGAACTGGCTTACTATGATCCCGAAAGGCATGAAACTCTCTTTCAGATGCCAAAGTACGTCAGAGATCTACTTGAAGGAGCCTAACCAGTGAAAAAACTTAAAGCATACCTTTTGCTTCTCTCTCAAAACTTTTTATAATTTCCTCCATTTTTGAGAGCAGAGACTCCAAACCCTCTTTTGGTGCTCTTGCCCTGTAGATGTATCCGAGCCAGCCCCTGTTTATGAGCTCCCGCTCAATTAATCCAAGCTCAAGAAGGTGTTTGAGCCTCTCCCTGACAATTCTCTCAGATAACCCAAGCTTTTTTGATATCTGCCTTGGTGTAAGTTGCTCATTAAGGAGGAGAGAGTATATCCTTATCTCTGAACCCGTGAGCTCAAACTTTCCAATTGCAACAGTTAACGCCTTTAATATATCCTCCATCTTAACCACTATGAAAGTTTTTCTTCATACCTGTTCACACTTTTGTGAAAAGGTTTATAAACCTTTCAGAGGAAGTTCAGTGGTGGTGCTATGTTACGAGCGATACTTAGAAACACAAGAATAGTTGACGGCAGATCTTTCATCGGAATGGGGCTCCTCGGTCTTGCCATGAACATCAGAAATCTCCCAGATTTTAAGAATGTCTCAATAGTTCTGATTTCTCTTGTGCTCTATGTTGCATATGCATTCTCGATAAACAACTGTTTTGATGTCGATACCGACGTTCTGAACCCGAAAAAGCGAAGCAAAAACCCAATAGCCAGCGGTGAGCTCAGCTTTAGAGCTGGAGTTATTTTCTCCATGATGCTAGCTCTTTTGGGAGTTTTATTTGCTTCACTTCTCAGCAGGGAGGAGATCATGATATATATCTCGATGCTATTGCTGGCAACTCTTTACTCAGCCCCTCCAAGACTCAAGGCACAACCATTTTTGGATGTCATATCCCATGGAATGTTTTTTGGAGCAATGCCCTTCTTTTATGGTGCTTGTTCTGATGGAATCCTAACAAAATATGAAATTCTGATTGGTTTTGCTATACTGACCTATTCCTTTGCCATGGAACTTAGAAATCACCTCGAGGATTATGAAAGCGACCTAGAGGCAGGTCTGAGAACAACGCCCATCACAATGGGAAGGGAGATGTCAGAAAGGCTTGTCATGGCATTTTCCGGGATCTCAATAGCGATACTCCTCATGAGCTTCAGCATGCCATTTGGAGCCCTCGGAGGCATGATTGCAGGTGTCAGGGTCAATTACAGAACTCTTGACTGGGTGGTGACGTTCCTTTTAACGCTGCACGTTGTAAAGACGCTGCTGGGTGCATGACATGAGAAAAAGAAAACTGCTGAGCTTTATTGCATTCATAATCTCAATCGCATACCTCTACAGCCATATCAATGTCGAAGAACTCATGCTGGATATCAGGATGGCCACTCTGAGATATCTCCTCCTGGCCGCTATACTCTCTATTTCAGCTCTTCTTCTTTCCACTCTTAGGTGGTATCTTTTTCTGAACGAAATCCAGAAAACCAGTTTTAAAACGACGTTGGTGGCTTCAATAAGCGGATACTACCTCATAACAATACTTCCCCCAACCATCGGGCACATGGCAAAGGTCAAACTCGTGGGGGGAGATTATTTTAAAGCGCTGTCTGCCCTCGCTGTGGGGCTGAGCCTTGAGATTCTGGTCATCCTCCTCTCGGCTTTCATGCTCATAGGACCAACAGCATCTGGCATTCTCGGACTGGCTGTAATCCTCACCGCACTTATATATGAAAGAGGAATATATATTACACTGGATTCCCTCCTGAAATTCCTGGAGCGTGCTGGCATAAAAAGCATTGTAGCATCCCTCAGAAGCTACTGGAAGAGGATATACGCAGCTTGGAGCATGACAAAAAAGAACAGATGGGTTCTCGTTGTCTCATTTGTGATTTCAGTGGCCGTGCTCTTTCTTCAGGTTTTTGCCATAACCGTGGTGGGAAAAGCCTTCGGTCTGAATATTCCGCCAAAGCGCGCCTTATATGGCTTTGTAATGAGCCTCCTTTTTTCTTCGGTGAGCGGGATTCCCGCGGGCTTCGGAGCGAATGAATTTGGACTTGTGCTGGGTATTGGAGCATCAACAAAAGCCACCGTAACAGCGTTTGTGTATAAATTCCTCTTCCAGTATGCGTATTCGGTGGTTGGGGCTGTTGTGTTCTACAGGAGGCTTGGTAGTCGTGAGGATAGCACTCGTTAGCGACTGGTATTACCCAAAAATCGGCGGTGTAGCGACGCACATGCATCATCTTGCACTGAAACTTAAGGAGAGAGGACATGATGTCACAATTGTAACCAACAGCAGGGAAACCAGAAAGGAAATGGAGTTGAACAAACAGGGGATTGGACTTCTCAAGATTCCGGGAGTTGTGAGCCCCATTCTCGATGTGAACATCACGTACAGCCTCAAATCCACGAGGGAGCTCAACGAGTTTCTAGGAGACTTTGACGTCATACACTCGCACCATGCCTTCACACCGCTCGCGTTAAAAGCGGCAAAGGCGGGTAGAAGAATGGGAAAAGCAACAGTACTAACGACACATAGCATCTCCTTTGCCCATGAGTCAAGGCTCTGGGAGACTCTGGGTCTGACATTTCCCATCTTCAGCAATTACTTGAGATATCCTCACAGAATAATAGCGGTTAGCAAGGCCGCTAAAGCTTTCATAGAGCACTTCACGGATACTCCTGTAGAAATAATACCAAATGGCGTTGATGACACAGTATTCACCCCAAGCAAGAAAAAGGAGAAAATTAAGGAGAAGTTCGAGATTGATGGTAAGGTGGTGTTGTATGTTAGCAGGATGAGCTATAGAAAAGGTCCCCATGTTCTACTTAACGCATTCTCTCAGATTGAAGAGGCTGCCCTTGTTATGGTTGGTTCCGGCGAAATGTTACCTTTCCTGAGGGCACAAGCAAAGTTCCTGAGGATTGAAGATAGAGTAAAGTTTGTAGGTTACGTAAAAAATGAGGTACTTCCAGAGATTTTTAGGATGGCTGATGTTTTTGTTCTCCCATCAATAACGGCAGAGGCATTTGGGATTGTAATCCTTGAGGCGATGGCTTCAGGCTTACCTGTTGTCGCAACGGACGTTGGAGGGATTCCAGAGATTGTAATGGAAAGCGAAAGTGGCCTGCTCGTTCCCCCTGGCAATGAACTTGAGCTGAGGAATGCGATCCAAAAACTCCTTCTGGATGACAAGCTCAGAGAGCGGTTGGGGAGCAATGGCAGAAAAGCTGTAGAAGAGAGGTATTCATGGAACAGAGTTACCGAACAGATAGAAAAAACTTATGAGGATGTTATCTCAAGGATCTAACGGGGATCAAAATGCGTATGGAAAATTTAACTTGGAATGAATTCGATGAAATCAAGGAGAGAGCCAACATCGTGATTTTACCTATTGGAAGTGTTGAGGCCCATGGCAAGCACTTACCCCTGGGCACGGATGTCTTTGCTCCTATGGAGATAGCTAAGAGGGTTGAAGCAAAACTGAAGGAAAGAGATATAGAGATTCTGGTGGCGCCCCCTATATGGTATGGGCACAGCTTTGTTCTCAACATATTCCCAGGTACAGTGAATGTTAAGGCTGATACCCTGAGGAGATATGTGCGTGATGTTATGGAAGAATTCGCAGAGGAAGGGTTCAAGAGGATAATCTTGCTGAACGGGCACGGAGGAAACTACTATCCCCTTGTTGAGGCATGTGAAGAAGTTGCTGAAAAATACGAGGTGGAAATATGGCTTATAAACTGGTGGATAGACTTCAAAGAAGACATACTGAGCATATGCTCATCCCAAGGACATGCAGGTGAGGACGAAACATCGGTAATGCTGGCAATAAAACCAGAGCTCGTTAAGATGGAAAAAGCCGTAGGAGAGAAGAGGAGTTCAAGGGTCAGAATAATCAGAAAGGACATTGGACTTGAGCTGTTCCCCGATGGTGCCAACGACAACCCGAAGGGCGCGACTAAGGAAAAGGGAGAAGCTATTCTGAGCATCATCAGCGAAAAAATTGTCCGTCTAATTTTAGAGGCGAAATGACTATGAAAACTGTGCTTGAAGAGATAGAGAAGAGGATAAAGCGGCTTGAAGCAGAGATAGAGCTGGCCGAATTGAGTCTTAAGCGGATGGAAAAAAGCGTAAAAGGGGAACAACTTCTTAAGAAAACCAGTTCCTACCCCTTCTATTATCTCCTCTTCATGATTGTATGGATGATTGTGGGGTTGCTCTTCCTAATTGGACTTAAGAACAGACTACCTCTCATCACCAACTTTCCTATGGTCAAGTACGGACTTCTTTTTATTCTGGTGTTTTTCATACCGATAGTCTATTTCATATGGACAAATAGAGAAACAGAGGGGATAACAACTGGAATAGAGGTCAGGGAAAAATGGGCAAGAACCGTAATCAAACGATTCTATATTCCTCTAAAAGAAGCCCTGGAGAAGGAGGATGAAGCAAAAATTGCAGAGCTTGCGGATTCTCTTCTGGAGAATATGGAGCTCGCACGAGCAGTTGAAGGAACTCATGAAGGAGATCCGAAGATGATGTCATATGCTCTCTATCTCTACATCCAACGCTCTCCTGAGCTGAAGAATGAAATCAGAGAAACTTCAGAGAGACTTGCCAATAAACCCCTGAAGAAACTCCTTCTGCTGGCCATGAAAGATTTATAACAACTTTGTTTTCACTCCCTATGGTGGGAGTATGAGATTTGAGGTTCTAAGCAGGGGCGATATGATAGAACTTTCACGGGAGTTGAGCAGGGCAGGTATAATGAACAAAACAAAGGAAGAAGTGGAATGGGAAGTACAGCATTTTATAATCCTCAGGAAACATTATTCTGAACTCGTCAAAATGGCTGAGAGCTATCCATTCATCTGGGACAAGCTGGAGGATATTCGTCAAGCTTTCGATGCTATCCTTTCAAATTGGGAGCTCGGAGAGGAGAAGAAAGTAGAAAACCTGTTTGACGAAGCCGACATAAACAGGCTTATAGTGCTGACAGCGCTTATTGAAGAAGGTTATATTGAAAGCGACGAGAATTTAAGACTAATCAGGAAACCCAAGCTGGAGGAATTAGTTCTTGAGCTTAGATTTCCTGTGGAAGAGATTGAAGATCTTGAGGAATTCGAGAATGCTAGTCTTGTGACAGAATTCACACTGATGAAGCATTATTATGTCGAGGTGATGGAGGTTGAAAAAGAGCTCATACAAAAAGCTGTTGACATAGCAGAGGATTATGCAACTGAAGAATCCCTCGTCGATGCTCTTTTTGTCGGTATAGCAAAGTCCGTGTTGGCTGATGTGATACTTAAACTGGCTGAGGAAAAAAGGAAGAAGAGCGAGTTAATAGAGGCACTGTTCTCAAGAGAGCCCATAGTGATTGAAGGCAGAAGAGAAAGGATAAATTTATATTTTGATGAAGAAGCCATAGAAGACTTTCTCAAGGAGCTACAGGCTCTTGGCTACCTCAAGGTAAAGGGCAACAGGATATGGATCTGAAAGAAAATCTTAAAAATTAATACTCGAACTTCCGACGGAGGTGGGAGAGATGGCGGTACTTAAGGCCATAAAAATAAGGGATAGAGACGGAGAACTCTACTTGCGCTGTCCGAGATGCGGGATGGTCTTTAAGAAGAGTCGGGATTACATTCGACACATAAACAAGGCCCATGGCCATCTCTTCAGAAAACCTGTACGGAATGAGGAGAAGCCAGGACGCTGAAAGATGATGAGCGGCTTGGGCTTTCCGACCGTCAGTCCCTGATTCTTAATTTAAATCTCTATCTCCTTTATCAGCATGCTTGCCAATCTTCCCCCTTGACACAAGCTGCTTCTTCTCAAACTCGCCCTCAGTCTCTCATCCTTATTTCCTTTATCAGTCTGACGATGAAAGTTTTGCCAACTTTTTCCCTTGATACAAGCTGTTTTTTCTCAAGCTCCTGGATAATACGACTTATAGTAGGCCTTGAATACCCTGTAAGCTCCGGGAGATCCTCCTGTTTAACAACACCACCTTTTTCAAGCATTGCTTTCACAACGATTCTTTCCTTCTCGGTCAGCACTTCAATCGGAACCCTATTTTCTCCCCACTTCTTCTTTGCCCAGTAAAGGACTATAGGAACAGTTATTGCGAGGGATATAAGGGCACCTATTAGATAGTACCACCATGAAGAAGTTTGCTCCTCCTTCTTTGGCAAGGTTATCTCAACATTCCTGCCGTACCAGAAGGTCTCATATCCCATGCTCTTGAGCTGTTTTTCCACGTTTTCTGATAATCCAGCTCCTATCATGACAACCAGAGTTGGTTTGAGCTTTTTAAGGGCAACTACGGTATATTCAGAGACTGTATCATTTCTGGTTAGTAAGAGAGGATAGTCATAGTTCATTGCATACCTAGCAGCAGCCAGTGCAGAGCCGTAATCGTTGGCACTCGCCAGAATGACGGTTTCTGCACCCTTAGGAAAGAAAGCCTCCGCCAATCTGGCGGCGGTTTCAGTTCTAACTTCCCCCCCAATTCTCTCCGTGATAAAACCTATACTCATAAGCTCGTCTTGAACCGTGTCGCTTACAGCTTTTGAGTTCCCGATTATAAGCACATGATTCCATCCAAACTGGGCATAGGACTGAAGCTGTGCTTGGGTTTTTATGTCAAGGTTTTTTGGATTAACAGGGAGAATTGGGACACCTAGCTTTTTGGCATAAGGGAGTGCGACAATATAATCAATTAAATCATCATTCCTCACGATTATGAGATCATACTTTTTTTCATCACTCGCAGCCTGCACCGCGGGCACCAGCAGGGGAGTGAGCATGAGCATGATAAGCAAGATAATCAGGGGAGCTCTCTTCAATCCAACCACCAAAGAAGAAGTAAAACAAGGAACTTAAAAGGTTTTTCACAGCTCAAAAGTTTCCCCAGGTTTAAGAATTACAACCTCTGCCATATTTCCGACAAGCTTCCTGAACTCCTCAGGGTCTTTTGCAATTGGCGGCCATGTATTGTAGTGCATTGGAATGACATATTTTGGCTTCAACAGCTCGACAGCTTTTGCCGCTTCACGCGGCCCCATTGTGAAGTGACCTCCTATCGGGAGTAGGGCAACATCAATACCATAAAGCTCGCTGAAGAGCTCCATATCCTTAAAGACGTACGTATCACCTGCATGATAGATGGTTATCCCGTCAATCTCCACTATGTAGCCGCATGCGTTGCCCACCATGAAGCCTTCCTCGCCACCGCTTGAATGCCATGCTGGAACTTGAACTATTTTCACGCCATCGACTTCAGTGGGGCCATAATTCATTCCAATTGTTGTTATTCCTCCGCTCTTTTTGGCGAGGTAGTTTGCTATGTCATACATCGCCACAATTTTTGCCCCTGTCCTCTGTGCGATTTTCACAGCATCACCTACGTGGTCTCCGTGCATGTGGGTAATGAGGATTAAATCGACTTCCTCAAAGTCTTCGGGCTTTGCTGCTGCGGCTGGATTTCCTGTTAAGAAGGGGTCAATGAGAATTCTTTTGCTTCCTTCAATCTCAAAGGCAGCATGTCCCAGAAATCTTATCTTCACCATCTCCACCACCGGATATAATAACCTCAGGTTATTACTTAAGGATTTCGCAGAATATGAAGAGCTGGAAATTTATAGTGGTTGCAGTTTTAGCCACATACATATTAAAACCGAGAGATGCGCCTTACTCTTTTATCCATTGATGCCTTTTATGGCCATCAAAGCCTTAACAGTACATATCCATGCCCCAAATACCCAATCATACTTCTAATGATCCGCAGAAAATAGAAGGAAGGAGTTAGCCTACTCTCTCCTATTTTATCCATTGATGCCTTTCTATGCTCATTGAAGCTTTAATGTTACATATCCGTGCCCAAAAATGCCTCACTGCACTCCTTAGGAAAGCTTATATAGACTTTTACCGAGGTTCAGTACGGTGATTGTAAAAATGCTTGACTATTTCTTCACACCAAAAGCTATCGCCGTTATAGGAGCTTCAAATGACCCTCTCAAGCTCGGTTATGAGGTATTTAAAAATCTAAAAAACTACACAGATGGAAAAGTATATCCAGTAAACGTCAAGGACGAGGTCGTGCAGGGGGTTAAAGCATACAAAAACATCAAAGAGATACCTGATGATGTTGATTTGGCAGTTATCATTGTTCCAAAGAGATTCGTCAGGCAAACCATAATCGACTGCGGCGAAAAGGGAGTCAAAGGAATAATAATAATTACAGCCGGCTTCGGCGAGGTTGACGAGGAAGGAAAGAAAGAAGAGAGAGAGCTGGTTGAAATAGCCCATAAATACGGCATGCGCATAGTCGGCCCGAACTGTGTCGGCATAATGAACACTCACAACAACATGAACGCAACTTTCGTCATGAATGCCAAGAAGGGGGGCATAGCGTTCATAAGCCAGAGCGGGGCCTTGGGAGCGGGAATCCTGTACAAAACAATTAAGGAAGGGATAGGTTTTTCAAAGTTTATAAGCATAGGAAACATGGCGGATCTAGATTTTGCAGACCTAATGGAAGCTTTAGCCGATGATGAGCAGAGCAAGGCCATAGCGCTCTACATAGAAGGACTAAAAGACGGAAGACGCTTTATGAAAGTTGCGAAGGAAGTCAGCAAGAAGAAGCCCGTAATAGTTCTCAAAGCCGGAAAGAGTGAGAGTGGAGCTAGAGCAGCTTCAAGTCATACAGGTTCCCTTGCAGGTTCCTACAGGATATATGAGGCTGCTTTTAAGCAGAGCGGAGTTCTTGTTGCCGAAACCATAGATGACATGCTCAGCATGGCGAGGGCATTCACACAGCCACTCCCAAAAGGTAAGAGAGTTGCTATAATGACAAACGCGGGCGGTCCAGGTGTTTTAACGGCAGATGCAATCGATAAGCATGGACTCAAGCTGGCAGACCTTGAAAAGGAAACCATTGAAAGATTAAGGTCATTCCTTCCACCGATGGCTGCCGTGAGGAACCCAGTGGATATGATAGCCTCAGCAAGAGGAGAGGAGTACTATAAAACGGCAAAACTCTTACTCCAAGATCCGAACGTTGACATGCTCATAGCAATCTGCGTTGTGCCGACTTTCGCTGGTATGACACAAACAGAGCATGCTGAGGGAGTTATTA
>JAMOPD010000290.1 GCA_027064745.1 Thermococcaceae archaeon | reverse complement strand
TGTTACTAAATTAGTAGCTCCCGGCCCAGAAGTAGCAATACACACCCCTACCTTTCCTGTGGCCCGCGCGTATCCATCTGCAGCATGAGCGGCTCCCTGTTCATGCCGCGTGAGAATAAACTTGATCGGAGCATCATAAAGCACATCAAAAGTAGGTAGGACAGCCCCTCCGGGATACCCGAATATATATTCCACCCCTTCTTTTAAAAGGGCATCAACCAGTATCTGAGCCCCTTTCATCTTGGGCATTATTTGTCCTCCAAGGCAGCAATACCTGGTAATTCTTTTCCTTCCAAAAACTCAAGCGAAGCCCCTCCACCAGTAGATATGTGGGTCATTTTCTCCTCTAACCCAAACTTTGTAACCATTGCCGCTGTGTCTCCTCCTCCAATGATCTTTATTGCTGACAAACCAGCTATAAATTCTGCTACTTTTCGACTACCTTCATCAAAGGGCGGAACTTCAAATACTCCCAAAGGACCATTCCAAACAATGGTACGAGCATCTTTCAAAGCCGAACAAAAGAGATCTACTGTCTTCGGCCCAATATCCAATCCCATCCATCCATCTTCTATTTCTTCCACTACTTTTGTATCAGCTCCTTCTCTTAGCTCCCTCGCTACCACATGATCTATTGGGAGATATATTTTCACTCCTTTCCCCTCTGCCTTTGTAAGGATGTCTTTTGCTACATCAACTTTCTCAGCCTCAAGCTTAGATGATCCAACACCCTTGCCTTGTGCTTTAAGAAAAGTGTATGCCATCCCACCGCCTATGATAAGGCCGTCTACTTTGTTAAGTAAATTCTCTATAACCATTATCTTATCCGATACCTTTGCTCCTCCCAAGATTGCGAAAAAGGGTTTCTCTGGACTTTCTAAGGTCTCACCCAGATATTTTATCTCTTTTTCTAACAGTAAACCTGCCACTGCTGGAAGATATTTCGCCACACCTACTGTAGAGGCATGGGCCCGGTGAACAGTCCCAAAGGCATCACTCACATAGATATCCCCCAACTCCGCCAATTGCTTAGCAAACTCTGGATCGTTTTTTTCCTCTTCTGGATGAAATCGCAAATTCTCCAGTAAGATAACACGCTCTTTAGAATTTTGCACCTTCTCCTTGATATTCGGACCAACACAATCGTCAAGTTTCAATACCTCCTCTCCCAAAAGCTCCTCCAATCTTTTTGCAACAGGATCAAGCCTCAACTCCTCCTTCACTTGTCCCTTAGGTCTTCCCAAGTGGCTCATCAATACCACTTTTTTTGCTCCATGCTCAATGACATATTTAATTGTGGGCAAAGCAGCTTGAATCCTTCGGTCATCAGTAATGTTTCTACTCTCATCCAACGGCACATTAAAATCCACCCGCATCAAAACCACCTTACCTGTCAAGTCAACATCTTTTATGGTCTTTTTAGCCATAGAAACCTCCTTATATTTTTTCTAATCGTTTAATAACCTACAGACCAACCACGTTTTGATTTGAGAGCTTTTCTAATAATATCACAATTTCTAAAAAATTACCATATAACCTTCCGAAGCCTTTCAGCACACAGCTCCGGAGTGGTGGGAACTATATAAAATCCGGAGCCCCATTCAAACCCAGCCACCCGAGAAATTCTCGGCATAATTTCTATATGCCAATGATAATGCTCATAAGTTCCTCTCAATGGAGAACTATGTATTATAAAATTGTAAGGAGGATTGTGTAACAAAAGTTTCAATCGAATCAGTGCGTCTTTCAATGCCTTG
>JAMOPD010000289.1 GCA_027064745.1 Thermococcaceae archaeon | reverse complement strand
TATTTCATCCTAATATTAATTCTCAGGAGTGTTGAGAAGGAAGATATTGAGATCATAGAAGCAGTAGAGAAAAAGCTTGGAATCAACCTCAAGTGGCTTAGGAAAATAGTGGAACGATTCATCAGAGTTTGATTCTCGGAATCTTTGCGGAGGTTGATCTCTTCAGGAACCCAACGACTTCCTTCTTTAGATTTTTAATATCTGCCTCGGTAGGATCGATATCGCCCTTATAAGAAACTACTTCCTCAAACGTCCAGTCAGCAATGTTAAACACCCCTTTGAAACCTCCATGATACACCGCTATCCGATATCTGTTGAGTTTTGAGTAGTGAATCTTCTCATCCTCTGAAAGTAGAGAAAGATTTATGGGATTTGACACGCCGTACGATTCAGCAAAAACCGTTTCTGAGTACAGCTCTCTATCTGAGTGAACTTGACCCTTGAGAAGCCCTATTATAAAGGATGCCAAGGAGCTTAGGCTTACATAGCCTTTGTGCTTTTCTATCTCTACATCCCATGAGAAGGGATACTTTATCATTAGGGGAACCCTAAGGAGTTCATCATATAGGAACGTCCCATGGAGTATCTTCCCATGCTCCCCGATGAGTTCACCGTGATCACTGACAACAACTATTAAAGAATCCTCAAACACACCTTTTTTCTTCAATATCTTCATAATGTCGAGAAGTCTACGATTCAAATAATAAGTAGCCTCGAGGTATTTTTTCTTCCACAGATTTATAAGACTCTCTGTGACAGCAGATTCTTTGAAATTTAAATAAAAAGATATAGGAGGACTAAGAAATAGGGGATGGTGAACTTCCATTAAATTTAAAAAGAGAAAAGTGGGATTTTTA
Organism: Thermococcaceae archaeon; assembly: GCA_027064745.1. Lineage (GTDB taxonomy): Archaea > Methanobacteriota_B > Thermococci > Thermococcales > Thermococcaceae > Thermococcus. The sequence goes on along the minus strand of JAMOPD010000289.1, from coordinate 909 downwards.
AAGTCCAATGAGCTAATTACTCTAACAGCATCTTTTGATCCTTTGTCTATTGGCCAATTATAAGTGGTTTTTCTATAATAGTGCTGAAATCGTACCCACAAAAAGTTCAATGAAAGTTTTAAAAGAATCTTGTATTCCCGGGAAGAAACAAGTCGAGTGATCAAACCAAATTTCGAATTGTTCGAGTCTAATAACATTTTGGATATTAAGTCTCTCTCCCCTTTCTTAAGAAGGGATTGTGAAAAAATTGGATATATATCCCAGAACTTGTCAAATCCAGTAAACCCAAACTCCGGCCTCACAAACATGTTAGCACTTATCAAATATGCTACGTAATTTTTCTCAATAAAATATCTAAGGAGAGTGTTAGGACCGTTGAACTTAACTTGGAAATTTTTTCTGTTTTTAGTCTCATGAGCACCATGAAGCGCAGGGTAAAGGCCACTGAATATTGATGCATGGGCTGGAAGTGTCCATGGGGCAGGTGTTATCGCCCAGTCATAAGAAACAAATCCAAGTCGAGATAGAGAATTCTCGATGACTTTCCCATAATCTTTTCGAAGTGTATCAAGCACGATAAAAATAACATGAGGTGAATCCATACTCATCTACCTCCAAGGAGGTTTCCATTTCATGAGAGCATCATAGTCTGGCTCCGGCTCCTCTGTGTAGAAGTCCATACCAAACCACGAGACTACTTTCAGGATGTCCCCAACCTGCCTCTCGCTAAGTTTTTCACGCCACTTTATCAGCTGCTTGGGGGTGCCTATATAGTTCTTCCCATAAGTCTTTTTGGTAACTTTACTAGGTGTTTTTATCCGCTTTACGGCATCTGTTGGCACTTCCTCCCCAATATATCCAAAAATTGCCTCTAATTCATCCTGTGGGTCTACAACAAGTTTCTCATAA
>JAMOPD010000288.1 GCA_027064745.1 Thermococcaceae archaeon | reverse complement strand
CGAAGAGGACGAAGAGATAATAGAGAGAGTCAAATCATTAAAGATAGTCAAAGAAGCTGGAATAGATAAAATAAAAGGCAAGAATGCATTAGCGTTGTTTGGAGCGCTGTATGATTTAGTAGCAGCCATGAGCGGGTACAGGTCACAGAACGATAACAGGAGCGATAAAGATCCTTACGAGAGGAAGAAAAGGAGTGAACAATTTGCCCCTGATGTAATGTGCAACGTAACATCCGCAGCCATGCTGATAGACATGCTCGGCAAGACATTCAGTTCCCGTTACAAGATGTTATCGCACTATGGAGTATGGATTGAGCTAGCCAGACGAGGTATAAACCCCTTAGAAGCGCAGCTTGAAGACATATTGGATGCGTATATAGAATACGAGATAACAAACGAGAAGGGGAAAGTATGGGATGCATGGGAGAAGGTGATAGGCGAGAAGAAAGCGAAGGAATGGTCTGAGATGCCTCAGTGGAAGAAGCAGGAACTTTTATCCTCCCACAAGCCCAGGTTGTATCCCATAGTGTTGTTTGGGGCACTATTAGATTTAGATGTTGTTCAGAATGCTGAATTGAAGCTGTTAACAAATATTGGACGGTGGACCTGGGTTTACGAAGACGGGACGGAAGCCATAAAGTTTTCTTTAAAGTATAATCTCAAAGAGGGCAGGAATACCGGTGAAATAATAGGCAAATATCATGTATTCAAACACGACGCCGATTGGACTGAGGATAGAGTCAAGGAGCTCTTTTTAAAAGAGTACAACCTACAAGAAGAGATGGCAAACGGTGCAGTAGTTTTAGCGGGAGGAAATTTTCAGATGCCGCTGGGGGTGGGTGATAAAACGAGAGCGATGGGACACATGGTAGTATTGTACGCAGTAGATGATTATGGAGCGATTATAGGAGATCCCAATGGAGGCCCCACCAGGAGGGGGAAAGATGGAATATGGGATATGAGCAGTTATGTTAGGAACCCAGCCAAGCGCACAGTAGAGAAGATGGAGTGGTATTACGGGTTTGAAAGTCCTGGGAGAGGAGTGAGGTACACATGGGGTGATCTTGGCTACAACGAAGTAGGCAAGTATGTGATAGTAGTTCGCCCTAAGGATAAGAAGGCACGAGAAGCTTATAAGAATAATCCGGTGGAATACAGCCTTGAGCAGTACAGGGAGTGGGTGAGAAGTAAAGAAATAGAGATGTTAATCAAAGCTTTTTGGGGAGGTGAATGATGGTGGTGTTAATGTTAGGGGAAGTTTTATTCAGTGAGAATGCCACAGCATTTGGGGATGTGTATAAGTACGCGGCTTTTGCCAGAGAAGGTAAAAGAGCTTTTTCAGAGTACTATACCACTCGTCCAGAGTTTAAACAATTAATAGAAAAATTTGGAGAATACAATTGGATAGGGCTTCATTCTCCGAGCCTAAGTTCTCCTTTCTGGGGTTTGTGGTTGGTAAAGCCCCCTTATGGTAATCAGACTTTAAATAAATTTATAGAAAAAGTGGATTCACTTTACAAAGATATTGGTTTTTGCTACGTAATACCCGCCTGTTCCTCCTTTCGTGATCCCAACTATTACCCTGAATGGCTTGTGGATGGTAATTTAAGCACCTGCTGGTGTGAAGGAGTCAAAGGATCTGGGATAGGACAATGGATAATGGTGCCACTGACTGTTTTAGCCGACGAACCTGGAGGTCGAGGGATACAGATAGGATTTGCCATAGTCAACGGGTGTGCTGGGTGTAAATGCAACAGAGTCAAAGAGTTCCGAGCT
>JAMOPD010000287.1 GCA_027064745.1 Thermococcaceae archaeon | reverse complement strand
CCTCACTTATGTGGGTAACCTCACTACCGTAGTAATTCCATGGAGTTCCCTATTTGAGGAGTTTAATTCTGAGAATACCGTTAAAATTGTTGATATATGGGTATATGATGATACTTTCACTGGAACAGTAACTATGCGTGATTTGAATGGGCTTGGCGTGATCCTCGCCCCAAGACTTGAACCAGCTATATTAAAATTGTGGGTGTGGGGGTCATGAGCGTGTTCATGGAGGTGTGGGAACTATGAAAAGAAGGGCATTTGTATTTACACTGGATGCTCTCCTATCTCTTGTATTGGTTGTCATATTTATTACCAGCATAGTGTCTATTCAGGCTCAGAGTGTGAATGTGTATTCTACCTATGTGCGCTCCCAGAATGCTTATACGGCTCAGAATGTATTAGAACTGCTTAGAACGACTCCACTGGAAAACCTCGTTCCCTCTCAAAAAATAGAAGAATGGATTAGCAGGGGGATTTTAAATTCAAGCCTCGTAAGTCCAACGATGTCTCCCCTTGAAATAGCTGCAACATACTGGGCTGCTTCTCCAGTTTATTCTTCTGCGAATCTGACAGATAAAGCCAGTATAATCCTTGGCTATATACTTAATAATACGCTAAAAGGATACAACTACCAGCTGATTATAAATAATTACACTAACCCATATCTCTCGAAAATAGGGGCAAATTATTTGGAAGCTCGTGATGTGTCAGCTGCTACGATATCTCTAACTGGTTATGCATATAATAAGACTGCGGCAGGATATATGGCAAGACTTTACCTCGCCCAGATAACGAAGCAGGACGAGTATATCTACATGAGTGATGCTGTGTTGAGTTATCCATACTTTACTGGAGAGTGGTTGTTTGGTCTCATACCTAAGTTTGACCAGAGTGAAGTAAAGTTCTCCTATAATTTCAACATTTCCTCCTTGGGTTCTCCAGATAGTAAAGTTAGTAGTACTCTGTTCTTTGAACCTCTCCGGATTACAAAGCTAGAAATTGAAATATGTAATGACACATGGGGAGTTTGTGACCTGTTAGAAAGGCTGTTAAAGGGGTTTTTTAATGATCTCCTCTCACAACTTTCGACTCTTAAGGTTTCTATCAAGATAAACGGAAATCCGTTGATAGTAAATGGGAACTCCTTTGGATCTCCTACCAAAATAGGCTCTATTCACCTCAAAGTTACTGACAACAACCTTGATGATAGCACGTATACTAATCTTCTCGAACTTATACAAAAGCAGAACACATTTAATGTCACAGTTGAACCATACAAAATTGATATCAATATCCCTATCCTTAGCATTAGCATTAAACTACCGTTTTATGCAATTGGAGATAGTGGAGCAAGTCATGTGATAGTTGTGTATAATGTTTCAAAGTTCAATACCATGAACTTCCCTCACAGGTTTTATTTCCCAACGGTAAGTTCTGAAGGCAACCCCACTCAAGTTGAAAAGGCAATATTTATACCATTTAACATCACAAGAATACGAGTTCAGGCCAAGATCGAAGGAGTACAGCAGGATGATGTAACACTTTTTATAAACATAAAAGACAAAAGCATAAACATAGGACATCCTGCGGAGAATAATGGATACTTTGTATGGACAATTCCCGAATCTCTACTTCCCAACTTAACCAACCAATACTTTTCAGTCGTTCTGGGAATAGGCTTGAATGAATATCATAAGTATCCAATCGTCAATTTTTCCAATCCAAATATTTTCCCAGAGACTCATTTTAAATTATATGGGAACAGTTCGTATGTTGAAATCGATTACAATCCCCACATTCAGTATTCTATCCACACAATATCCCTTACTCGTCCAATACAGATTAGTGCCAGTAACTGTGATGCAGACTCCAGTGTAGATCCGCAGGGAGAATACTGCAGGCACCTAGAATTCTCATTTGATCTTCCAAACAATATCACGCCAATATGGACAAAGTTTCAGTTCCCATATTATCACGATGTTACTGTAAATTTAGAGCCCTACCAAAAGGTTAGCATCCAAAATTCAATCATAGGAACAGTTGACTTGTTCTGTTACAATATACAGGGCTGTAATCCACCAACTCCCTCTAACGAGCAGAGGGATATAATGGAAGTCTTCAATCACTGGGGCTATGGCATATGGACTAGGGCAAACGACAACTCAATAATCTCACCTACCATGGCTCCCGGAGAGAACAAATTTATTCTCGACTTTGATGATGGATTCTACGTATCAAAAGATAATTCTATGGGTGAAACCTTAATTCTGCTTGATAGCTACGTACCCTATGGAGACACTTTCCCCTATCTGCTTCAGGGATATCCGGAATACACCGGCTACAATCTCACTTATTATTACGAGGACATAAATGGGAACATTAAAAGTGATAACCTGCTTATAGGGATACCCTACGAGAGAAATATTAATTACAAAAAAATTAACATAGCAGATTTACAACCAGAAAGATATGCCCTTGATGATGCAATAGTTAGGCTGTTTAAAAAGCTTGGTGGTCAGGATAAAAATCTGGTAATTCCGATTAAACTTGAGTCAACAATTTCAGATGTAATACCTCTCCAAAATGTACCCTCGCTCTATACTCCCGTCACTGTAACCCTCAGGGTATGGAGGGAGCGCTGATGAGAAGGAGGGCTTTTCTGATAAACTCATCTGTCATCCTGCTCTTAATACCCCTCATGCTTCTATTAGCTACGTATGAGGATGTTTCATATCAAATAATTCATGCTCAAAGTGAAAGAATGCAGATTGAAAGTACATTTGATGTTGTATCCAGCTTGGAACTGAATTTTCAAAAAGCACTGGAAATCTCAACAAAAAGGGCTTTAATAACCACGACTGAATACGTAGCAAGTAAAGGGTTTATCTCCGGAGAAATGGCAAATCAGACTATAGCAGATCTGATTATTTGGGGCCAGTCTCCAGTGGGCATTTCAAGTGATCAGAGCCTGGGAATGTGGCTTCAGAACATAACATCCATTTTAAGGAGACAGGGGTATAACATATCTCCATCAGTAAATGATATCTTAAACAATATCACGATTAGAGTTGCGCCCTTAGATTCGTTTCATATAGCCGTAATTGCCAGAATTCCGAGAATAAAAATAACCAGCGCTTCTGGTGGAGTGATATATGAAGGCGCAATTCCAGAAAATAGAAACGTTACCGTGATAGTCAGTCTTGAGGGAATTGAAGATACATTTATTGCACGAGAAACATATGACCTGTATCATAGGCTCATCAAGGCATGCAGTTATCCCTACCCGGAGCTGGTTGAAAGGCCCATTAAGGTTCTTAGCGGGACGGGAGAGAGCGAGGTTCCTGTTGTAACTGGGGTTTATGGTGAGGATATTAATTACAACGCAACACACATCTGGAAGGACAGTTCAACAAACACGACAATTAATGGAGTTTCGGTGTCCCCTTTAGATGTTATTAAAGATGGAGATGTCGGTGTTTTGGTGTTTGAGAACATAGGCACCACAGGTCCTAAGACATGGTCAGTTTCAACCCAAGAAGAGTGGCAAGAGAATACTCAATCCGGAACCAACTATGAAATATCCACCGGGGAACTAACCCTGAAAAAATACTGGAAAGTGCTCTGGAGTTTTGGAAGCGCGAGCGTCTCATATGGTGAAACAAAGACAATTGCAAATGTGCCATCCCTCCCCACATCAATAGAGTATAAATGGACAACAAGCCTCAAAATTGAAAAAAGCGGATTGTGGTTAGAGTCACCAACACTTAAAATTAGCCTCACTAAGATTGGAGTCAGCATGGAATGCAAAGGTAGCTGTCCCGATATAAGTAAAAGGTTTACAGAAAACCCATCATCTTCCCCCGTTCTCCTAGAATTAAGTGGAGGTTTAGGCATAGGATCTGCTACAGGATACACTCAAAATAATATAATTGAGGGTTATGTTTATCATCAAAATGGTGATTGGACTTCTGTAGTCTGGGATCCAAAGTTATCTAAACCCGCTCAAATTCAAAGCTTTAATGTCACAACATCAATAGGAACGCTTGAAGAAGTGTATGTCCAAGTAGGAGTGGATATAAACAACGATGGGATAATTGATCAATGGACACCGTGGCTTTTGTTAAATGATGGAATTAATGTCATGACAAGCCTTAACTTGCCTCTAGGGTACAGGTGGCAGGTAAAGTTTCAGCTTAAGACGCTGGATAATAATGATTTAAGGCATGCACCTAGGGTGCAAAAATATTCATTATTAGTAAAGCCTCTTGAAGAAGAGTCTGGTTCAAATTCCAGAGCCTACGACATCCAGCCTTTCATAGAATGCCTTGAAAATGGCTACTACTTTGGCATTTACAATGCCCCGTCGTTTTTCGAGCGTTTGGAGGGGAACTTTAACCCGGACAGACACAGGAAATATGAAGCGCTGGCAAACAGAACCCAAGACTTGCTTGGCATATCCTATAATGGTAAACATTATCCAATAGGTCTCGTCAGCTTTATCCTTCCGTCAGATTCGAGAATACAGCTTGTGTTAAATACTGCCGGTGCAACCCTCACAAATCAGACATCCTTCGACTACTACTTCCTTAAATACTACATAGATGGCAGCACAGAAAAAGAGGGGTATAAGATGTATGGGGTCTCTGCGGGTAATGTTATAACCGATGAAAACTTTTACCTAGACTATGAAACGGCTGTGGCCCTATTCGGCACACAGGGAGCTCAGGATTTACTTCAAAGATAGAAGTGAAGAGGTGAAATCATGAAGATTGAAGATTTTTTTTATAGGGTGGGTGAGCTGGCGGAATCAGCAGTGGTAAAACTCTTGGGGGCTGTTAAAGATATAATCCTCCCCTCACCAAAGGAAATCCCCCCTGATTTCAAACTGCTGAGGAAATTGGTTAAAAAGAGAATTACCGTTCATGAGTTTTTAAGTCTAAAGCTTCAGGTAATCTTCCTGCTTTACCTTATTTTAAATCTTGTGATTATAATATTAACGCATGAGAATATCTTCTGGTTGATGCTCATAGCAATCGTCTATTTTCTTTACCTCCGCAGGCTCCTGTGGAGAAACTACTATTTCTTCATTGAGTTCGAGCCTTACAGGTACTTTTACTACGGTATCTTCCTCATAACACTGGTTGCTTTTGGAGGATATGTGTTGCTCAGAACACTCACTCACGTAGTGTATTACTACTATGCATACCTGGCGACGATATTTGTTGTTGTTCTGCTCTTCAGGCAGTTCTTCAAGGAGAAATATGGCCGGGATTGGACATATGGGGTTGTTGAGGAGATCAAAGGCGATGTTGTTAAGGTGTTTGTTCATGATGATATTGCAGCAAATGTGAAACCTGGCTACTACTGGGTGGATAGAGTTGGCGATTTGGAGGAGGGCAGAATCGTGAAGCTTCTCCTGGAGGAGAAGATGTTGAAAGGTGCTGTGCCAAAAAGAATAATCGAAGTTTTTCTGGATCATCAGTCCTCAAATATCTCAACAGAGCCAAAAGAAGATAAAGAATAGAGGATAAGTTTGTAGAGGGAAGTGTATGGTTCCAATCCATAAGTCTTAACAGCATTGCTGCCTTTCTTCATTATTATCAGAGGTTCGACCTTAGAAAAGCCGGGATTTATTATGATGCTATCCTTCTGAACTTTAACATAAAATCCAATGCCATGGCAGGTCTTGACCAAAAACTCTTTCAGTTCGTTCCATCTTGATATCTCCGTTTTGAAGTATATAGTGTATCCCACAATATCACCATAAATAGTAAGAATCAAAACTTTAAAAAATTTACTATTTTGCAATTTATCATTGTAAATTAATAATTGATTACCCTCTTCCCGTCATGTCTTTGGTTGTGCCTGCTTGAACGCCTGTATGAGCAACCACTTGGTATCACTATAAGCATCTAAACCGATTTTTAATCTTAATGGGAACTAGGGTGAGTTCTACCCTGTTGTGCATGCTTAAACGCCTGTATGAGCAGCCACTTGGCATCTACAGGCATCAAAACCAATTTTTAACTGGGAACTAGAGTAATTGATTGAATGGCACCTGGTATTTATTAAGCATGCCGTCAGGAGAGCGCCTGATAGTAAATTCAGTATAGCTAATAAGCGGATCGCCTGATTTCCTGGTAGTATTTTGACGAACATACTGTCAGGATGACCTGTAAGCTGATAGTAAATCCAGCTATGCAGGTTACCAACTTATCCTGTGACAAATAGGAAAATGCTTAAATATCAAAATAATTATTCCATATCCTGGTGGTAATAATGAAGATTCTAATAATGGCTGGGGGCTATGCTACCCGCTTGTGGCCTATAACCAAGGACAACCCAAAAGCCCTGCTCCCGGTTGGAAGTAAGGTAATTCTGGATTATATACTCGAAAAAACAAGAGAGCTTGATTTAAAAGTTTATATCTCAACCAACAGGTTTTTTGAACACCACTTCAGACCCTACGCTGAAGAGCATGGGGTGGAGCTTATAGTTGAGGATACCCTCCACGAGGAAGAGAAGCTCGGAACGATAGGTGCCATGCAAAGAGCAGTTGAGGAGCTGGGTCTGGATGATTATCTGGTTATTGCGGGTGACAACCTGTTTTCTTTCAGCTTGAAAGATTTTCTGGAGAGGTATGATGGAAAGACGCTGATAGCTGTCTATGATGTTGGTGATTTTGATCTGGCAAAGCGCTACGGTGTGGTGGTTCTTGAGGGGAACAAGGTCATAGACTTCCGGGAGAAGCCCGCCGAACCCAAGTCTACACTCATAAGCACTGGTGTCTATGCCTTCCCAAAGGAGATAATGGCGAGAATTGATGAGTATCTAAAGAACGGCAATAGAGACTCTCCCGGCTACTTCCTCCAGTGGCTGCTTTCCGAAGGAGCTGAGATCCACGCATACAAGTTTGATGACTACTGGTATGATATAGGTTCAGCTGACAGCTACCTTGAAGCATTGAGAACTTTGCTGAAGGAAAGCCATATAGAGGAGATTCAAATAAGTCCTTATTCTAAGATAATCCCTCCTGTTGTGATAAAGAAGGGCGCGAAAATTTTGGGTAGATCAATGATAGGGCCTTACGCATACATTGGCGAGAACTGCATTATTGAAAGCTCAGACGTGAGCGACTCCATAATTTTCAAGAACACGATAATCAGAAACTCAACGATCTGGCGTTCAATTATTGATGAAAGGTGTGAGATAAGGAATCTTGAGCTTAAAAAGAGCCTTGTTGGCGGGCATGCCAAAATACAGAGAGGAGACTGAAGAAATTTGGATGTCGATACAATTAATCCAAGCTATTAAAAAAGCTTTATCATCAATGCTTTTAACTCTGGAGGGGTACCACATAGTTAGAGCCTCAGTGAGTTTCGCTCATCCCCACATAAACTTTACACTATAAGTCTATGTTTGAACATAAGTTCTGTATCAGGGTGAAGCTTTCGCTTCGTATCCAGTACCCCTCACAGTATGGTAGTTTTTTAAGTATACAAAGCTTTTCTGTTTTTAAAATTTTATTTATAACAAAATATAATTTTAATAATTTAAAAGTTTAGCAGGCCTCTATTTGAGATATAACCAGCATATACCGAAAAATCTGGATGAAAATAAAAATCCAAGTCTGAGGATCCATTTTTAACCAGAGAATTTTAAAAAACAGCTAACTTGCAGGATTGTCTTCTCGTCCAGCACCATCAACTCATCCGGCACGTTCTTAGCCTTCCTGCAGTAGCCTTCTCCTTTCCAGTTGCTCACCTCGACTTTTCTCTTCAGCCCTTCGAGGATTTCTTCACAGTATGCCTGTTTCTCCACTTTTTTAGAAAGGTTGTCCTGCTGTTAAATCCAGAGTTTAAAGATATAGTGAAAAAGTTGAAAGTACCATCAACCTCTGAAGGAGTATACCAATGAGCTTATGGATGGGAGATAAGTCCTGATACTTATGAGATGATTTACGATACTGTCAGGAATTAGACCCGCCTCCGGATTTATCATCAGCTCACAGGTTATCCTGAGGGTCAACGTGAATTTTAAAATGGAAAGACTTAAATATGGAAGGGACTTCCATATAGAATGGGGTGTCTATAAATGTTTGAAATTCGGCCGATAACCAATGAGAAAAACCTTTATGGAAAAAAGCACAAAGAAGCCCTTAAACAGCTGAAGAAGAATGTTGAGGAGAAAACCTTTACAGCAATTCTCGGTCCAAGAAGGGTTGGCAAGACAAGCATCATTAGGGTTTTTTTGAATAAGTACAAGTACCGGTACATATACTATGATCTTTCCCCTTTTATGGGCAAGCAGGGGGTCAGCTATACTGAACTGACTCCAGCAATGATGAATATTGAAACAAATGAGCTCTCATACCATGCCCAGCTCAGCTTGGGTCTTGTACGGCTCGATGTTAAACCTGAAAATGGGGTGCAGTTCCAAAACGCCCTGATCAACCTCATCAGGGAACTAAATAGCAAATATGATAATCTTCTTGTAATAATAGATGAAGCTCAGGTAATGCCCCGCATCAGAGGAATTAACATGCTAGGCCTTCTTCAGTTGATAAGCAACACAATGGACAACACAACCGTGATAATGACAGGCTCGATGCCAGGTTTGCTTGAGAAGATACTCAGTCCTTCAGCGTCGCAACCGATGTTTGCCAGATACGTTGACAGGATTCACATACCACGCTGGACGCTTGAGGAAAGCATAGGGTACCTCAAAAAAGGGTTACGCGAGGTAAAAGTGTCCTACACCAAGGCTGAACTTGAAGAAGCCGCAGAGGAGCTCTCAAATGTACCCGGATTTCTGGCCTATTACGGTAAGCAAAGATCCAGGGGTATGGGTCATGATGAAGCGCTTGTAGAAGCTTCAAACTATGCCACAAACATTTGGGAGCAGGATTTAGAGGCTTTTCTCAACATCTACAGCACCAGGGCTTATGTAACGACACTCTGGGTACTGGCTCAATCAAAATTTGGTCTAACGCGGAAGGAGATTGCTGGAGAAGTGCTCCGAAGGGAGAAAATTAGCGACAGGAGTCTTAGCCGTATATTAAAGAACCTCGTTTCCTCAGGAATGGTCAGGCATAACGAAAAGCGCGGAAAGTATGTCATTGCGGAGAATCCGCTTGCAAAAGCAGTTCAGAACATAGCCGGCAAATACAGCATTCATTAAGCCTGCTGATTAAAATTTTTCCATAACATACACCTATTAACGGGCTCATAAAGGTATCATATCAGTGAAAAGGTGAAACCCATGAGCGGGGCAAGCAGAAGATTGCCGAAGGGAGTTTTCGAAAGTCAACAGTTTTGGGGTAGTAACGTCTCCCTACTTTGATTGAGTGCCATGTTCAAAAGACTGGCCTCCTTCATGCCTTAAGTTTTCGAAAGAAAAAGATAATTTTCCAGAGAAATTCAGTGGGATTGGAAAGATTTACAGCGAACAAAATTCAGAAACCATGACTTAAACACGCTAAAGCAACCCAATCAGAATCCCGAACACTTAAAACGAA
>JAMOPD010000286.1 GCA_027064745.1 Thermococcaceae archaeon | reverse complement strand
ATCTTCCCATGAATAAAGAGAATCCTTAATTTTAGGATAGAGCCTTTCACTGGCCACATCAAGTCCAATTCCTATATAGTCCACCCCTAACTCCTTGAATCTCTTAAGAACAGCTTCTTCAACTGGCGTTATTGAGACTGAAACCGGAAGGCCTAAGGGTTGAAAAGTCTCAAGAATAGTTAGAACATCACTGACTAAATCAGGGTAATCAATCGTTTGAAGACATATACGCGCGAATCCCCCAGTTTTCACCTTTTCTGTCACCGTTTCAAGCTCAAACACCGGCCAAGTAATCCGTGAGAGCTTTTTTAAATCTGCTCTACTTTCTCTAGCCTGAGGACAGAAAGCACAGTTATTCCTGCATCTCCCTTCATGATATGTCATGAAATAAGCTGTGATAGGCTTTGCCAGCATCTTAGCATGTATAAGTCCCATTGAGATAGCTGTTCCATAGGAAATTCTAATCTTCATGATAGGTTCCCAGTTTAAGCTTTCTTAATTTTCGCTATAAATGTTATCATCAAAGCAAAAGTCACTATAAGCGGTAACAATGGAAAAATAACCCTATAATCTCCCTTTATTTGAATGTAATACCCTAAAACAACAGGCCCTGCCATGAATCCAACATCTAAGAACATCGTGTATATACCAGCCCCAAAGTTTCTGACACCCGAAGGAAGACCGCCAAGAGCCAAAAACTGGAGAGCTGGAACAACAAAGCCTAAGCCCAATCCAAGAAGAAATGCACTAATATAAGCCCATGGTGGAAATAGAAAAAAGCTGAGAAGTAAATAAGCCGAGCTTATTGCAATAAACCCGATACAAGCAATCAATGCTGCTCCTCTTTTATCCGCCTCCCTACCACCAATAATCCTAGTCAATATACTAAAGCCCCCTACAATACTAAGGTATATACCAAAAGCCGAAGTTTCAAGACCCATTTCTTTATAAACTGCGGGCAGAAATGTCAAAAAGCTGCTATATGCTAGAGCATTCAGTAGAAGAGCAATTGAAGCTGTTACAAAGCTTAGAACTAATAAAGACCTCCATCTCAAACTAGTTTCTTTATCTATATGTAGCTTTACATGTTCCCTTTTTCTCCTATAAACATAGACTACCATAAAAACAGACACAAAGGAAAACAAAACTGTAAGTCCAAAGGCCGCTGTAAACCCCAGCAAATCAGCCACAAAACTCCCAAAAGCAGGGCCAAAAAGCTGGCTAATCCCAAACATTGTGCTTCTCCACCCAAGAGTCTCTCCTACCCTTCCAGGAGGGGCTAAATCAACTGCTAACGTTAAAGAAGACGGGAAAAATAGTGCCATGCCCAAACCATGAATCCCTCTACCAATTGCAAAAAGTGCTAAATTTCCCGTGAAGGAGGATAGAATATAAATAACACCAGCAAGAATGGCCAAGATAGACCCTACAATCATAAGCTCAAACTTAAATCCTCTATCTCCGATTATTCCAGATATGGGTTTAAAGAGTAACGAAACTGCTGAGGATACCGAAGCCAGAGTTCCCACAATAACAGGAGCTGCCCCTAAAACTATCGCAAATGGAGAGATAATTGGATTTAAGGACACCATGCCCATAAAGAAGAAAAAGACTGCAAAATGAAGAACCCAAATATCCTTTTCTTCTTGCATCTAAATCCCCACATAGGGTTCTTTCATATCCTCTTTCATGTATGCAACACTCATATGCTTTGTATTCTTAGAAAATCCAACATTCCCCTCTTTATCTATCATTATAAGCCCCGCCACACCTTTTCCAAAATAATTAGTGGCTATACTTATGGTTGCTGCTGCCGCTTCCGGCGCTTTAAGGCCGAAGCGCACAAAATCAGCAGCTGTCTTGGCCAGAACCAGTTTTATCATGACCTCTCCAATTCCAGTTGCTGAGACACCTGCAAACTCATTTGCATATGTTCCTGCTCCAATTAATGGTGTATCTCCAATTCTCCCAAACATTTTTAGAAAAACTCCTCCCGTAGAGGTTCCAGCCACTATATCCTCCCCATCGAATGCAACGGCCCCTACAGTGCTTCTCAAGACCTCTGGATATTCCCTAATGAGAGCACTGAGCTTTTTCCAGTGCCTTGCTTCACCTGTTTTAAGAAGCTTACTCCTCAATTCCTGCCACTGTTTTAACCTCTCTTCAGTTATGGGATTATATCCCTCAAATCCCATCAGTCGAGCAAATTTGAGTGCTCCTTCTCCACCGAGGAGAACATGATCAGTTTTTTCCATAACCTTCCTTGCAACGCTTATGGGATTTTTAACTCCCCATATTGCAGCAACTGCACCAGCTTCAAGATTTGAACGCATTATCGCTGCATCCATCTCAACCTTGCCGTCAATTGTGAGAACTGATCCGGTTCCGGCGTTAAACAAAGGATTATCCTCAAGAGATTTCACAGCTTCTTCAACCGCGTCCAAAGCCGAACCTCGCTTTAATTCCTTCCAGCCTGCCAAAACAGCCTCTTTAACACCATCCAACACCTTTGGAATTCTTTCTTCCTTTTTTACTGTACCTGCTCCCCCATGAACTATAATCGCCACCATCAAAATCACCGCAAATATTCTATCTCGAATGGTTAAAAGAGTTATGGAAACGAGGAGATAAAAATCAGCTCAGTGCCATGTTTATTATTGTTTCCCCGATATTCTCCAGATATTCAAGTATCCTACGATAGCTCTCCATGGCTATTGATTGCCTATAGTCTATGCCCTTACTTTTACTCTTCAGTTCAAACATTAAATTATCTATTTTCCGTAGATCCCTTACTTCAATCTGCTCCACCATTTCGCTGAATTTCTCTTTAAGATAGGCTACATCTATGCTATCTGGATTTTCAGCTATCCTTATTATATGATCACCAATCCTCTCAATATTTCGCACTATGAAGAGTATTCCCAATAAGTCAAAAGTTCTTTTAATTATGCCACTTTCTTCACTTAACGCTCTCTTTGTTAAAAGCCTGTTTA
>JAMOPD010000285.1 GCA_027064745.1 Thermococcaceae archaeon | reverse complement strand
ACAGTCCTTATTACGAGGAAATAGAACCTATCCAGTTCATTTTCCAAATCATTGATATCTCGCAGTATCTCATCTCTGTTAGGAGAAGAAACTAAAAGCTCTAAATCACCTAGCATAGAGATTATCAGTGACCTGATTCTATTTAAAATTTCAGCAAGGTTAACTTCTTCTTCAGCTAGAAGGCTTTTGGCTACTATTCTCTGAGGTTCATCGAGAATTATTTCCACACCGGGAAGACTTTGAAGTATTTTTCTTAACTTAACTTTATACTGGGGCATCTCACTTGTAAAGTGTATTTCAAGGACATCATAACCCTGAATGTAAGCAGATATAGTCAGACGAACTGCCATATCGGGAGAATACTCAGTAGAGATTTCTAGAATCTTTTTTTCACTAACCTCTTTAGGTTCCTTAGGAAATATTGTTATCGAGCCATCCGAGTTTATTGCAAGTGGAACAATATCGCCCTGCTTTAATGCATGACTTTTTACCCATTTCTTTGGCAAGGAGATTATGTATGAACTTCTTCCAGTAAATTGAATCTTCCTGAACTCCATAGATATTCCACCTAGCTATATAGAAGTCTCAAGAAGTATATAAGGCTTTCTTATAGTGGTAAAGAAAAAGAAATCTCATTCGTTGACGAGTTCAACGCCCCTCTCTAGAGCTCTGAAATTTATATCCCACAATTTTTCCCGTAAAGTTTCCTTTATCCCCTCATAGAGACTTTTCTTTTTAAGGGGAATTAATCCTTTTCCATAGGCATAGCCAAGCATGATAACACCAAGCGTTCTCGGATTGATTTTATCCGCTTCTTCCTGGAAATTCCTCATGTCGACTGGGCATATTCTGCCCAAAGCCATCTCAATCTCCTCCAAATCAGGATATTTTTCTTTTCCGACGAGTGTTGTTGCCGTATGAATTGGATATGCATTTACAACAACATAACTTCTCCTTCCTAGAAAACTGGCATTTCTGAGGGCTTCAGCTGGCTCAAGAGCAAGCATAAGATCAGCATTTCCTTCTTCAATAAGTGGTGAATAAACTTCCTCTCCAAAGCGCAGATAGCTGAGAACACTTCCATAGCGCTGACTCATTCCAAGAGTTTCACCAATTCTGACATTATAACCCTCTTTCATGGCAGCATTACCAACTATACGTGAGAGAGTTAAGCCCCCCTGACCTCCAACACCGGTAATTATCAAGTTGAACTCCATTTCAACCACCGAAAGCTATAACATTTTGACATTTTTAAAGATTAAGCCTCCAAGAAAGATACTGTCAGGATAACCTGTGAACTGACTCCTGACAGTATTCCAAGAAAGATAGTGCCGAGATAACAGGCTTAGTTGAAAGTTAAAGGTTGAAAGAAACAGTTATCGAATACCAAAATCGTCACATGCTCTTCAATTGTCTAACGCTGTGGCCAGAGAGCATGGCCCCTAACATATGTCGCTATAACATTTCTCTCATCTCCAAGAATCATGAGCTTGGAGAGAATTTCATCTATGTCATCATTAATAGATGCCAGTGGTTCCAGCTCCAGCACCACAAAATCCGCCTCCTTTCCAACTTCAAAGTTACCTATCCTGTCTTCCATCCCAAGAGCTTTTGCTCCTCCCATCGTTAGGAGATAAAAAGCTTTTCTAGGAGTCATTGCATTAGCATAATACGCATCCCTGAGAACTTCAAGCATTGAGAGGAAAGGTCCTGCAGCAACATCAGAGCCAAGGGAGATTTTTAATTCGAATTTTTCCTGTTTCCTTAAGTTCATCACCCCACTGTGGAGGAAAAAGTTTGAAGATGGGCAATGTGCTATTTTTGTTCCCCTTTTTGCAAGGAGTTCTCTCTCATAATCGCTGAGGTGAATGGCATGTGCTACAATTGTTTTCTCACTCAAAAGACCTGCTCTGTCATAGACCTCAGTATAAGTTGGTATATCTGGGAAGAGCTGTTTAACGACTTCAATTTCTCCAACCTGCTCAGACAGGTGAGTTTGGATATACAAGTCCAGTTCTTTTGCAGTTTGAGCTGCTCTCTTCATCAACTCCATTGTGCAACTAACAGCAAAACGTGGTGTCACCGCATAGAACAATCTGTCATCAGAACCATGCCATCGAGAAGCAACTTCCCGGATATCTTTTGTGGCCTTCTCCGGAGTTATCAAAAGCTCTTCTGGACCGTTCCGATCCATTAAAACCTGTCCAATAACTGCCCTAATTCCACTCTTCTCTGCTTCCTGAAAAGCTATTTCAGTTGCCTCTTTATGGGGTGAAGAATAGACAACAGCTGTTGTTGTTCCATTCCTCAAAAGTTCAGCAAAGAATTCTTTTGAAGCTTTTCTTGCAAATTCTGAATCAGAGAACTTCATCTCGGCAGGAAAAATGTATTTTTCAAGCCAATCGAGTAGAGAGTTATTTATTTTAGCCCTTTGATAAAACTGAGGAAGATGGATATGAGTATCTATGAATCCAGGAAGGATTAAATAGTCTGAATAATCAACAACTTCCCCTTTTCTTACTGGGATTTCGTTTGAAAGCTCCAAAATTCTTCCATCCTCACGCACAACCATGTATCTGTATTCATTCACTGTGGAAGGGCTTTCGAAGCTGAGGATTCTACCTTTATATATTCTAATCCTCATAAGGAGCACCTAAATTAATATGTGGGAATCATATTTAAGGCTTCTCAAATAAAAGAAAATCATGCTTCTCTGCGAAGCCGTTTTATTACAAATTCCTTATCAAGGGCACCAAGGAATGAAGCCAGTCTCGGACCTCTATCCTTGCCTATGAATAGCCTATAGAGAATCCTGAACCACTCCCTGCTTGCTATTCCCCTCTTCTTTGCGGCTTCAAATAGAATGTTGTTAAATTCATCAATGACAAAGCTTTCCCTGTTTTCGAGCCAGCATGCAACTTCCTCAAGAGCTTCCTCAATTTCAGGTTTAAGTTTAACTTCAGGAGCTGTTGTAAGAAGTGAGAATTTAACGTTCTCGGGCGCATATTCTCTCACCCAATTTTTAGCGAGGCGAATACGGAGTCTTATTCTCTCAACATCCTCATCACTGAGTTCTTCAGGAACATGACCCTGCTTCTTAAGAACCTCAATTATTCCGGCTTCATCGAGATGAGGCATTTGAACGAGGGTTACAAGGAACCTGAATGGCGCCTGAGCAATGAGCCTTTTAGGTAGAGAGGGCATTGAAAGCTCGTAGGTTCTCTTGAGCTCCTCCTCTTCCTCAGGATTCTTAGCTTCTTCCAAACCAAAGTATATGCGCTCCACTTTATCGAACTCGTCGTAGAGATTGAGCAATCCCTGACCGAGGTCAATTTTCAACTCCTTGTTGGGTCTGTGGCTGGCATAGAGAAACCTAACAAGCCCGGGTTCCATAACCTTGTAGAGGTCGCTTAAAAGTATTACATTACCCTTCGATCCGCTCATCTTGCCCTTCTGTCCTTTTATCCCAACGAACTCGTACATTAGGTCTATAGGTGCAGGCCAGCCAAAGACTTTTTCAACTATCACCCTACCCGTATCGTAGGAACTTCCGGCAGCTAAGTGATCCTTTCCAGCAGGTTCAAAATCAACCTTAAAGTGTGCCCAACGCATGGGCCAGTCAACACGCCAACGGAGCTTTACATTACCTTCCCTTATGTCAGTCTCACCTTCACTTCCACAGTGGGGACATTTATATTTTATCTTCCATTCACCATTCCACTGAACAAAATCCGCCTCTTTCCGGCATTTTGGACAATAGATCTGAACAGGTTGCCAGCTTTCCTCAAGATGCGGTTGTTTTGCCCTGTCGCGGAACTCATCAAGGATGGCTTTTATTTCATCACGCTTCTCAAGGGCCCTTTTAACCTCCTCAGCATATTCTCCTTTTTTATAGAGCTCCCTAGCATGGAGAAAATCAACTTCAATCCCAAGCTTCTCAACCTCACTCTCAAAAAGGCTCATAAAGTGATCACCGTAGCTCTTATGACAGCCCCATGGATCTGGAACTTCTCCAACAGGCATTGTGAGGTATTCCCTCCATTCAGCAGGAACATTTTTTGGAACCTTTCTAAACCTGTCATAGTCGTCCCACATATGTATGTGGCGCACCTTTTTCCCTCTATCCCTCAAAGCATGTCCAACTATGTATGCGGTAAAGACCTCACGAAAATTTCCTATGTGAACATAACCGCTGGGCGTTATCCCACTCTCAACTACGTATTCTTCCTTATCTCCACGCTCCTTGATAATCTTTTCAGCAACATAATCAGCCCAATGAACCATATCTGACCCTCCAGCATCTAATTTACAGCATGCTTTTTAAACTTTGAGCATCCCGCTTATAAATCACTCAAGTCCAACAGTATCTTAAGTATCATACAAACGCTGGAATACCAATAGGATTGAAAACGGTCTAAAATCATGTAACAGAAAACCATGAGAATCAGAAGTGATGATATGATACTTTATATCCGGATATGGAATTGCACTCGAGTTTCGGCAGTTAGTGAAATAAAGTAAGTCACTAAGCGAAAGGCATATTAATGATTTTTCATTTTTAATCTCGGTGGAACACATGAATCTGATAGGTTACGTCATAATAGCCGCATCCTTCATCATATCTGCTATAGCACTCACAAAGCATTTCGGTGAAAGGTATGCATGGATAAACCGCAAAATTATACACTTCAGCATCGTTCCATCAATTATCTTTTACTATCAGCAACACATCCCCAAGGAAGTTTTTGCTGTAGCTGCTTTTATCTTTGGAGTTTTCCAGTTATGGCCGCATCTGAGCAGAAAAGAGTTTTCGTGGTATCAGATAAAGCACAACTATGGAGAGGTTTTCTTTGCTTTTTCGGCATCTGTTATCCCAATGATTCTGCCGATAGAATATGCAACCGCATTGCTTTTAGCGATGGCAGTAAGCGATGGCGTTACAGGGGTTATAAGACATTTCTATTTCCAGAAACACGGCTTCAATGTAAAGCTAAAGAAGCATTGGACAGGGAGCCTTGGGTATATGATAACTGCAATCGTGATAGCATCTCTGCTCCTTGACACTAAGATGATAGGAAAAATAGTATGGGCAGGAATTTTAATGCTCGCTGAATACCAGCCATATCTCGATGATAATTTAGCAGTTCCACTTGTGGGAACCCTTCTCTTTCTCTTCTACTGAGCCCACCTGACCTTCAGGCTGTCCTTCTTTATCTTGTTAAACTCCTCAATCAGAGTCTTTCCGCTTCTCTCCATGAAGCCCTCTACATCCGTTATGCCGAGCTCCTTCAGACCGATGGCATTCACATCCTCCGGAATTCCCTTCGCTTCCACGTTTATCCCAATGTGGATTTTAATACTAACGGGTGAAACTGTAGCTATCGAAATGCTCAGCTTTTCTCCATTCACATATATGTCATCGCCCTCTCTCTCAGTCTTCACGCCGTATTCAGTCAAAAGCTCGCAGAGCCTCGCTATGAAGAGCTTCTGGAGTGTTGATGCGAAGAGCGTATTTACAAGGTCGAAGACTTCAATGATGTAATGGATCATGTCATCGCTTTTGATTTCCTTGCTCGCCCTTAAATCCTCTATGTCAATCATTTCCTCGACTTTCACGTCACACTTACCCCTAAAAACAACTATGGAGTTTCCAAGAATCCCAAAATTCCTATAAGCCCAGTGGCTTCTTATTGCGGAGCCCTCGTAATCAATTCTTTTGTCTTTAACAACCAGAAGTTCCATCATAAACCCTCCAAGACTTTTTTCAGCTCTTCAAAACTTTTTACATCAACCCACATTTGAATGAACTTGACATCTGGGATTTCTTCCTTTATGCTCTCAATATGGAGCGTTCTGTCGTCGATATAAATTATTTCATCAATTTCATATCCTATACTCCTGAGTTGTTCAACTGTTCTTGAAATCATGCTTGCCTTGTCTGGGTGGTTCTCAATTTTGGGAAAGATAAAATAATCCCAGAGCCTAAGAGCTTCAAGAATTGGTCTAACAAGTTCTTCCATATTCCAGCTTGCTATACTTAGGATGAACTTATCCTTTGCCCAGTTTAGGAATTCTCTAACGCCTGGGAACAGTGAAAGCTCATTACCATAGGCATCAATCACAGTATCGTCATGAACTTCAAAAGGTGGTACAAGCTGAGAAGCGTCCTCATGATCCCATAAAGTGCCATCCAAATCTAAAATCAACAGCTTCATTTAACCACCCTAACAAATTATGGAAGTAACCTATAAAACTATCTTACTTAGCACAAAATCTTGGAATCTCTCGTAGAAAAGATAATTCTTGAGGGCCGTGCATAGGCGGATTGACCTATCAAATGCCCAGCCCTCATTTCGAGGGTAGAAACCTCGGGCTGTTAGGAGCGGCAGGCTAAACGGGTCGGTTTCCCTTCCCGCTTACACCCCCGCCCTATTAAACGGGTCTTCTTCCCGAGCCCTCGTCCCAGGCAAAGGACCGGTCGCCCGACCCCCTGCGCCTGGGAGTGGCCGCCTATTTTCGGGGACCGCTTCGGCCTTAGATGCTTTCAGGCCTTATCGGACACGGCGTAGCTGCCCGGCTACCCCCTGTG
>JAMOPD010000284.1 GCA_027064745.1 Thermococcaceae archaeon | reverse complement strand
CCTGCCGGGATCGTTACGTTCCATTCCATCTTCGTGGCCGGATGGGCGTGGTGTCCTCCTTTCTTTCCGCAGTGTCCTCTGCACTGGTGTCCCTCATTTGCTGCCCAGAATCTGTAAGTGCCGGCACTTACGTTGGTTCTGTCTAAGCTTACGTTGAACTCTGCAGGTATAGTGTCGGTTATGGTCAGAGTGAGGTCTTCCCCAGTTGGGTTTGTTACCAATATCTGAAAAACCCATTCCTGGTACGTCTTTAGTGGTATTCCGCTGGTATTGCCGTGGAGGAGTATCTTTTCGATGGTCGGTCCGCCCTTTACTATTAGTTTTATGGAGCAGGTCTCTATGACCGCGTCTCCCCCATTCCAGTGAGCGTACATTGTAATCGGGATCACATACTCTCCCGGCGAGACATCACTTACGTTCACATGGCCGGTAAAGGTGTACTCATCCCCCGGGGCTATCATCCGCTCGGCGCCATCTTCTGTTTCTGTTTCTATTAACATGTTCACATTACCAGGAAGGTTAGAGTAGTCCGGGTCGAGCGATATGAATACATCCTTCATCTCGTTTAGATAGTTTCTTACCGTCAGCGCATCAAAGTCTGTCTCGCTGTAGGGATCCACTTCCACAACTGTAGCGTAGCCATCTTCGCAGTCGAAGCCGAGATACTCTTTATCATGGGGAACAACTGCAACCTTTACTTCTCTCGACGCCTCGAAGCTTACAAAGGTTCCACTGGAGCCTACGAGAATCAGCGATGCCAGTGCAAGCGTTACGATGATTGAGAATAGAGCTTTCATATCCTAAACACCTCCGTAACTCCTCTGAAGAGAGAAGTCCTCTTTTTTCTGATTCTAAGAATGTCCTCATCCCCGATGCCTGAGAGTATATAAAACACTCCAAGGAACAGGGAAACCTCTGCAAGAATTGCAAGAAGAGGCATCATAGGGTTTATTGCGTATAACATGCTTATTAGTGATTTAGGCAATAAGGGCATATATGCATTTACTTTAACTTTTGCAGTGAATATCGAGGTCTCCTCAGGGGCTGTAATCGTCACACTCAAGGCTGTTTCTTCATTCCTATTCAAGGTGAATTCTGTATGGGAAATTTTCTCAATGGTAGAACTCTCTGGCGAAACAAAATATAACATGGGATAGAAATTGTTATTCTGTATGGTTAGTTTTTGTTCGAACGTCTCTCCTGGAAGATACCAACCTTCTCTCTGTCCGCCGGCTGAAGTTACGGCATATTCTATAGGGAACACTTGCCACGAGACAAAAGTAGCGACAGAGATCATTATCAGGAGAAACATTGACGAAATCAAGTATAATGTCTTGAATTTTATTTGTATAAACTTAGAACGTTTCTTT
Source organism: Thermococcaceae archaeon (assembly GCA_027064745.1). Taxonomy (GTDB): domain Archaea; phylum Methanobacteriota_B; class Thermococci; order Thermococcales; family Thermococcaceae; genus Thermococcus. The sequence goes on along the minus strand of JAMOPD010000284.1, from coordinate 435 downwards.
CTTGTGTTCTTCTCGTCTCCCAGAGTGAATAAAATAACCCCCAAAATGACTAGAGCTCCTGCGAGGAACATTTTTGCTTTGGGGGTTAGATCCTTGTCTATGTATAGCCCCAATTTTGGTATTACTACGGGTTTGCCGCCAAAAGTGATGACCTTTCCTCCAATTTGAGATCTCTTTATGGGAGGAATTTCCTTGTTTAATTGATCAGTTGCAACATTGTTGTCCCCCTTAGTCAGGTATCCATCGGATACAACCCCTATGACCCTGTGGACAGTCCAAGTACCTCCAGTATTGAAGACTATAATATCTCCGACGTTTGGGTTCCTTGAGAATGGATTTATAAAGAACACATCGCCTTTACTTATTGTTGGGGTCATACTGTTTGAATATGCATATGACACAAAAATTGGTCTATCCATTAAGACACCTAAGAGG
>JAMOPD010000283.1 GCA_027064745.1 Thermococcaceae archaeon | reverse complement strand
TTCAGTTTATGGGAGTGTTCTCAACACACACAAAGGGCTCTTATGATAAAGCAAAAAGCTATGATAAGAGGGAGGGAGAGGAATGATTAACTGTATTCAGTGTATTGAATATGTCATGGTACTCGTCATGATTCTGGCAGCAATCTTTGCAGTGGAGTGGAAAGATCTCTTGGCGGCAGTCGTGGGGATGGCAGCTGTTAGTTTGGTTGCCTCAATTCTGTTCTTCTTCCTGCAGGCTCCCGATGTTGCAATGACAGAAGCTACCATAGGCGCCGCCATGAGTGCTGCAGTCTTTATCTTCGCCATCAAGAGAACCCAGAGGTACGAAACAGAAGAAGAGGAGAAGCTCGGGTGGTGGATAAGATGGTGATGAAAAGAGCCCTTGCAATACTCACGCTCCTTATAATTGGCTACTGGATGGCATCGGCTTTGGCCAATGTGCCGTTTGGAGCAGATAAAATGCTTGTTGCTCAGTATTACCTTAATCATGTCAAGGCTCAGACAGGTGCCGTTAATGCTGTTACAGCTGTTGTGGTTAATTACAGAGGCTTTGATACTCTTGGGGAGGTTACTGTGCTCTTCATAGCCTCGACAGGCGTTGCGGCCCTGCTGTGGAGGAAAAAGAGGGAGAGGACAGCAGAGACTGAGGGAAGTATTGTTTTAACCACTGGTGCAAGGCTACTCTTTGCATTTATAGTTCTTTTCGGTGCATACATCTTCATCCATGGTCATTTAACACCCGGTGGAGGTTTTCCAGGAGGAGCAACTATAGCAACCGCTTTCCTCATGCTCTACCTGGCATTTTCCGCATATGAAATACCACACAGAAGCTTTGAGGTCACTGAAGGTCTTGCAGGCATGGGATATGTGGCGGTGGGTCTCATAGGCCTAGCAATCGGAAGCTACTTCCTCTTTGACTGGATATGGCAAACTTGGGGATGGGGTCATAGCAACATAGGAAGACTGTTCAGTGCTGGCTTTATTCCGGTGATTTACACAATAATCGGCATAAAGGTTGGAACAGAGCTCAGCGGAATAGTTGATAGCATGGTGAAGGAGGGAGGAGAATGAACATCGGCGTCTATTACTTTGGAGCTATATCTCTGATGTTGATAGGATTATATGCAATACTCGTCAAAAAGAACCTCCTGAAGATCCTTGTGGGACTTAGCATAATGGAGACTGGTGTTAATCTGCTCCTCATAAGCATAGGTTACATTGCAGGCAGGAGCGCTCCAATTCTGAGTGAGGGAATAGGACCAAATCAGGCTGTTGATCCGATTCCTCAGGCTCTGGTTCTGACAGCGATAGTTATTGGCGTTGCCACAACCGCTCTTGCATTAACAGTTGCTATTAACCTGTATGAAACCTACAAGACTCTCAATATAGAAGAGCTAAGGAGGTTGAGAGGATGAGCCAGTACGCTTCACTCCTAATAGCTTTACCTCTCATAAGTGCATTCTTTGTTCCTATTATTAAGGCGATCGGCAAAAAGGTTGTTATGCCATTCCTCGTGCTCATAACTGCAATTCAGATGGGAATGGCTACATGGGTCTTTAATGAGGTATACACCACAGGAAAACCCATAATCATAATGGCAGGTGGGTTCAGGCCACCTGTTGGCATAAACTTATACATAGGGCACTTTGCTGCGCTCTTTGTGCTTATAATTGCAGTTGCAAGCTTTTTCATGGCAATATTCAGCATGAAGGCTATAACAGTTGAGCCAAAAGACAAATATGCAATGCTATCCCTCTTGCTCATGCTCGGTGCAACCGGGATGATTTCAACAGGAGACATATTCAACCTCTTCGTCTTCATGGAAATCACCGCGATAAGCGCTTACGCTTTAACTGCCTACAATAAGAGCGGAGAGGCCAGCGAAGCTGCAATGAAATATATTGTCCTCGGTGGCATTGGTTCAAGTTTCTTTCTTGTTGGTATTGCACTAATATACGGATCTCTTGGGACTTTAAATATGGCACAAATAGCTCAACTTGCTGGGCAAATGAACCCAACAGTTGCACAAGCTGCTTTAGCAATGCTTGTCTTTGGTCTAGGGGTTGAGGCTGAACTGTTCCCGCTCAATGCATGGGCACCAGATGCTTATCAAGCAGCACCCCATCCAGTTACTGCAATGTTTTCAGCATTTGTTGTTAAAGCCGGGTTATATGCACTCGCAAGAATACTTTACCTGACGCATGCTGTGGGTTCATGGGGACATATTTTGAGATTGCTAATAATACTTGGAACTTTAACGGTGGTTATTGGGGAATTCTCGGCACTGAGACAGACTAATGTCAAAAGAATGTTTGCATACTCCAGTATATCCCAGGTGGGCTTCATCGCTGTTGGATTTGCTCTTGGGACTCAAGCTGGAGTGAGTGCAAGTATCTTTCACATGGTTAATCACGCTATAGTAAAAGCTCTCATGTTCATGGCAGTTGGCTATGTTGCCCTTGAGCTTGGAGGGGTAACTTTGGAAGATTTCAAAGGTTTAGGAAAAGTTATGCCTTTAACAGCATTTGCAATAACTGTAGGCGCAATAAGCATCATTGGGATACCGCTCTTTAACGTTTTCTGGAGTAAGATACAATTAATCCTAGCAGCTATGAAAGCCGGAAAAAGTGGTGTGATAGCATTGATACTCGGTGCGAGTTTAGTTGAGGCAGTATATTACATCCGGCTGATACATCTAATGTGGTTCGAGGAAGGAAGTAGAGAAAGAACAAGAATCAAAGAAAACTTTGTGTTTGGCACTATAATGCTGCTTTTGGTTGCACTGATAATCATAATAGGCGTTGCTCCAAACATGACATGGAATATCGTACAGAAAGCTTCTGCTGATATATACAATGTTGCCCAATATATTAAAAACGTTCCTCTTTTACCGGGGGTGAGTCCATGATTAACGAGTTGATGATAATAATCTTTACACCATTAATAACCGGTGTGATAGCATGGCTTTTGGATATAAAGGGGCTGAGAGAGGGAATAAGTATCCTAGGTGCTGCGGTACCTCTGGCATACCTCATTCAAGCCCATCAAACTCTCACTTCGCAACCAAGTATCCAGTATTCAATCGTCATATCCGGATTTAAATTTGAGTTCCTCCTTTACCATCTAAGCTGGATATTTGCAATGATCGCTGGAGTTGTAGGATTTGCAGCAGTCTTGGGAATGGCTTCAACTACAAAAGACAGTTATGAATGGCTTTTCGCCCTAATGAGCCTAACCGGAGTTTATGGAATATTCTTAGCAGATGATTTGATAAGCTTCTTCATCTTCTGGGAAATTATGACATTTGGCTCATTCATGATGGTACTCAAATACAACAGGAAAGCCTCCCTCAAGTATTTCCTATTGAGTGTCTTGGGAGCTTATTCAATGCTATTGGCAATAGGGATACTCTATGCAAAAGTCGGAGCTTTAGACTTTACTACAATCCAACAGACTCTATATCAGGATGCTATGAGGGGGGTTTTAGGAACAAACACCTTACTCAGCAGAAATGATATGTTATTAATTTTCGGATTGTTCCTAATTGCATTTGGCGTTAAAGCCGGAATGTTCCCCCTCCATGTATGGGCACCTGATGCCTATTCAGAAACAAACCAAAGTTATACAGCGATGTTTAGCGGTGTATTAAGCAAGGCAGGAGTTTATGGTATGCTTGTAATCTACATCCTCTTGGGAACAAGGCTGATGTATCAATTTGGCCGGATTGGAGCGGCTCCTAAGTTTGGCTATGTGATAGCTTTCCTTGGCGGTATTACAATAATCGTTGGTGGATTGCTAGCCGCATTGCAAGAGGACATAAGGAAGCTCTTTGCATACTCGAGCATAAGCCAGGTTGGATATATACTGGTAGGCATAGGGGTAGGTAGTGCACTGAGCATTGAAGCGGCAATTTATCATGCAATAAGCCATGCACTCTTCAAAGGACTGTTCTTCCTCATAGTTGCGACGATAGTTCTGAGAACAGGCAAAACAGAGTTTAAGGACATGGGAGGACTGGCTGAGAAGATGCCTATAACATTTGCAATGACATTCGTGGCAATCCTCAGCCTTGCTGGGATTCCTCCGTTAGTGGGATTTGCAAGCAAGTGGCTTCTCTTCGAAGCTGTTATCCATGAAAACATGCCAATACTCGGCGGTATGATATTTTTCGGAAGTGCAATAGGTTTTGTCTATCTAATAAGATTTACATATGCTGTATGGTTTGGTCAGAGACCCACTGATTTGGATGATACAAAAGATACTCCAATTCCATTAGCCATCGCTATGGGAATTCTTGCATTACTCAACGTTGTCTTTGGTATAGCTCCAGGTCTTGTTGCCACTGAGCTTAACAAGATATTCGGTAAAGAGATCATTAAAGGAACAATATGGGAACTCAATATAGGCTTTGGAAGATACAACGGACTGTTGATTACGATATGGCTGGTGACTGGTATAGTTATTGCTGGAATAATATACTTCCTTGGTGCGAAAGTTAGAAGGGTTCCAGTTACAGACACATATCAGGGAGGAAACCCTGTTACCATGGAGTACAATCTGACAATAAGGAGGAACTTCTTCCTCCCACTTAAAGAAACGCTAGCTTTCTGGCTTAGAATAAGTTTCGACAGGCTTTATCAGGACATTGGCAGATGGGTTGAAGACTTAGCTGAGACCCTGAGGAACTATATTTACAACGGAAATGTACAAGCCTATGCTTGGTATCTAGCGATAATACTCTTAATCCTTGCACTTTGGGGGGTGTGAAGAATGATCACGAGTATGATTGGGATTGCATTGAAAGCTTTCCTAATACTCCTTTATGCAACTTTCGTGGGTTTCATGTTCATGGGGATAATTAGAATCGTGACGGCAAGGATTCACAGAAGGGTTGGGCCGCCGATTTATCAGCCAATCCTTGATACAATAAAACTCCTATCAAAGAAGAGCAATATAACACATGGATTAATCTATGATTTCGGCGTTCTCTATGCGCTAGGAGCAACAATACTTGCACTAATGTTTATTCCCCTTGGAAGCATAAGTATCCTCAGAGCATATGGAGACTTAATACTCATCACATTCCTTCTTGAAATCCCGATGCTCGGCATAATGTTCGCCGCAATGAGCTCGGGAAATCCATGGGCTGGTCTAGGTTCTCAAAGAGCCTTGCTCACCCTCTTAGCTGTTCAAGTACCTCTGGGATTTGCAATAGTAGCTTTAGCAGAGTTTTATGACACATTCAGTACGTATCAAATAGTGATGGCTCAACAAACGGCTGGATGGAGCATAACTTATCTTCCACTATTACTGGCGGCGGTAGCTTATGACATAGTCCTCCAAGCAATGTTCGGAAAAGAACCATTTGATATAATGATCGCTCCGGGTGAAATCTCATTGGGTCCAATGGTTGAGTTCGGAGGAAAACACATGGGCATACTTCAGATACAGCACGCTATAGCACTCTTTGCTGAGACACTCTTCTTCAGTAACATATTTCTTGGAGGAGCTGTCGTCACAGCATTCGCAAGCTCAATACTGAACACATTAGCCAGTTTGGGAATACTCTTGATTAAGCAGCTTGCAGTACTTCTGATAGCTATATTCATAGGAGCGATATTCCCGAGATTTACAATAGATCAAGCTGCAAGATTCTATTGGAAATGGCCAACTATAATAGCGGCAGCAGGTGCAATATTAGCAGCTCTGTGAGGTGATAAAAATGGTGGATTGGAGATTATTTGAACCTCTATTTGAATTTGCGAGGAAAAGAAGCCTTTGGATCGTGTCTTTCTGTACAGGATGTGGTGGTATTGAAATGCCACCACTCATGACTTCGAGATATGATCTTGAGAGGTTTGGCATGATGGCAAACCCAGCTCCAAGAATGGCAGATTTATTCTTAATTACCGGCTATGTAACTCCAAAGACCCTTAAAAGAATAATAATAACCTATGAACTCCAACCTGATCCTAAATACGTGATGGCTCATGGTTCATGCCCTCTTAACGGTGGGGTCTATTGGGATTCATACAATGCAATCAAACATCTTGACAAGTACATCCCTGTTGACGTTGTAATAGCAGGCTGTATGCCAAGACCAGAGGCCGTTATGGATGGAATAAACAAAATTATGGAGATGATTGAGAACGGGACTGCAGATAGCTGGAAGAGATACAAGGAAAATTATGAATGGTACAAAAAGAACCAGGATGAACTGTTCGGGGAAGGATGGCGTGAGAGAGAAGCAAGGAGGTGGATTCCATGGCTAATGGACAAGAAGGAGGAATGAGCATGAGAGAACAAGCGATTGTAGATAAAATCCTCGAAAAAGCGCCATATGCAGAGGGGAAAGTTAGACGAGAGAGAAGGATAGAATTCACGGTTCCAGCGGAGAGGATAAGGGATTTTCTCACCCTGCTTAAGAAGAACAATTTTGAGCTGATGCTTCAAATAACGCCAGTTGACTGGCCAAATGATGGAGAAATAGAGCTGATATACCAAATCTGGAGTGTAACTCATAGGACTCACGTTATGGTCAGAACAAGAATTCCAAGAGAACTTGAAAAAGCTAGGATGCCAACCGTCAAAGACATTTATCCAGTTGCTGAAACCTATGAAAGAGATGCACATGACTTCTTTGGGGTTTACTTTGAAGGAAATTGGAAAATGGAAATGCCATGGATACTTGATGATACAGAACAGGATATTTATCCTCTCAGAAAGGACTTTGATATGTTGCAATATGTTAAGAAAAAATACAAAATCCTTGATAGGTTTGATGAAAACAAAGATAACTACGTGATTTGAGGTGAATAATATGGTTGCTCAGAGCGAACTTATTAAAGAAGCGAGAGAAAATGGTATGGATCTGTTACCCCTTGATAAGGACACCTACGAATTGTTCTTCGGGCCCCAGCATATGGCAACAGAAAACTTCAGCATAATCCTTAAGATGGATGGTCATCGAGTCGTTGAGGCAATAGCAAATCCCGGCTTTCTGCATAGAGGGTTTGAGAAGTTAGCCGAGTTCAGGCCATGGCACACTAACGTTGCACTCCTCCTGAGGGTATGTGTTCCAGAGTCGGATGTACCAGAAACCATCTATTCAATGGCTGTAGATGAGATAATTGGGTGGGAAGTGCCTGAACGAGCCCAATGGATAAGAACAACTGTACTTGAAATGGCGAGAGTATCTTCGTACCTTTTCTGGATAATGGGGCTGAGCTTCAAGCTAGGGGTTTATACTGCTGGTCAGTGGGCAGCAGCGTACCGTGAGAGACTCATGGCACTCTTTGAACAGCTGACAGGTGCGAGGGTCTACCACATCTACACAATACCCGGTGGTGTGAGGAGAGACATACCAAGCGACAGATGGCTCCATCAGCTTAAAGATACTGTTGAGTATATTAAAAGCAAGCTACCGGACTTTGACCACCTTGTTTTTGAGAACTACATTACATTCAAGAGGATGGAAGGTATTGGGGTTATGAACAAAAAATTCGCATTATCAGAAGGTGTTACAGGACCTAACTTAAGGGCAACAGGAGTTCCCTACGATGTCAGGAGAGCTGATCCATATTTACTATACCCTGAGCTTGACTTTGAAGTCCCTGTGCTTAATGAGGGAGATGCACTGGCGAGAGCATTAATAAGAAGATTTGAACTTGAGCAGGATTTATACATTCTTGAACAGCTCCTCGATATGGGACCACCTAGTGGGCCATATCAAGTTAGTGACCCTAGGCTCAAGAATTTACCTCGTTTTAAAGTTCCTGCTGGAGATGCATTTTCTCATGTCGAGAGTACCAAGGGAGACTTTGGAGCATACGTTGTCAGCGACGGTAAGAACAAGCCCTACAGGGTGCAGATCAGAGGGCCAAGCATTGCTCATGGAATTAGAGTGCTGGAGCATTTGTTAGTTGGATCCAGAATAGCAGATGTCCCAGTGATATTGATGAGTCTTGATAACTGCCCTCCTGACATTGACAGGTGATGAAAATGGAGGAGATTGAGTTTAAGATTGCACCTGAGAGCAAAATCAAAAAGAAACCCTCATATATCAAGCCCTGGCTTGGATTAAAATATCTCTTTAAAAAGCCTGTGACAATTAAAATACCTCACGAAAAGACACAAATAGCCAAGAAATACCGAGGCTTCCATACACTTGACTGGAAAAAGTGTGTTGGCTGTAATTTCTGCGGCCAAATATGTCCTGCAAGAGCCATAGAGATGACATGGTTAGAAGTTGATGGCAAGATGGAGAAGAGACCTCATCCTAAAATAGACTATGGAAGGTGCACTTTCTGTCAGTTCTGTGTTGATGTGTGTCCAACAGGAGCTCTCAGATTCATTGAAAGTTTTATACTAACAAGTGAATGGGAGGAGGATACTATACAACTCTTTGATTGGGTTCCTATACATCCTGAAAAGTTTAGAAAGCTTCAGGAGAGTTATAATGACTGGAGATTTCCTGTAGAAAAAATTGAATTCAACAAAGAAACAAAAGAAGTGGTATATCACCTTCGGGATGGTGAGGTGTTTAAGTTTAAAATCCTTGGCTATGGGATAAGACCTCCAAAAAAGCAGAAAGGTGGAACAGATTCCAAACCAGACTAAGATCAAGACTAAAACCGAAGAAAAGTGATATCTATTCTCCAATTTCCTTTTGTTTTGGATGAGAGAATATGGCTTTCTATCTCTTGAGTTCACCGGGATATATTTCATATTTCTCTGGTGATAGGCATGAGAATTGCAATTCCGGCAAAAGATGATAGAGGCTTAGATAGTGAGGTATATGAGCATTTAGAAGGGTGAAATATTTCGTTTTTGTTAATGTTAATAAAATAACATTGGAACTGCAGAGGTTGTTGAGGTGCCGAAGATGGACATTGTCTATGGAATGGGGCAGAGGGCTAAACTTATGGAAAAAATCCAGACTGTCATTGAAGCATTTATACACCAAGTTCTTGAAGTTTACCCTGTGTGACAGGATAGAAAGAGAAAAGCACTGATCATTTTTTGAAACACTCTAATCCCTCTTCCTCCATTTTGATTATCTCTGAGAGCACGCATTCTAGGGCATTTAAGTCGAAGAGAATTTCTTCGAATCTTATTTTTTGTTCAGGAGATTGCTCTCTTTCCATCAAAATATAGGTTACGTTCTTAAGGGGTTTTAATTCCTTTTCAAGAATTTCCTTTGGCTGTTTTAGGAACTTTTCGAGAAATGCTGGAATAGGGTAAAACAACTTTGTTTTTCCCTTTTTCCTGACGGTTACAAGATAATCTCTAGCCAGCCTGCTTAGGGATGTGGAGATTGAAGAGCGGCTTAGGCCAGTTAATTCCACAAGTTCATTTATTGTAAGGGGATTTTCATTCAATAGGAGGAGGGCATATACCTTACCATCAGTGTGGGTATAGCCCCATCTTATCATCATCCTCTCAACGATTTCAATGAATTTCCTGGTTTCTTTTCTTTCCCTGCCCACTTTGTAAACACCTAATAAAATAAGGCTAAAGGCATATTTAAGCTTTTCTCAGTTGAATTTGATATAACAGTTATAACTGTTATATCGAAAACTTTATACAGGCAACCCCCTAGCCTATAATTGGAGGTGGAAGTATGGGAGAAAGTAAAGGAAATAATGGAAACCAGCTCACAACTGCTCTAACCG
>JAMOPD010000282.1 GCA_027064745.1 Thermococcaceae archaeon | reverse complement strand
CATATTCTTCAAAACCCATTATACGGGCAAATTTGAGAGCTCCTTCGCCTACCAAGAGGACATGATCAGTCTTTTCCATAACTTTCCTTGCGACACTTATTGGGTTTTTAACCCCCCATATGCTGGCAACGGCTCCGGCTTCAAGGGTCTTGCCTCTCATAATAGCGGCGTCCATCTCGACCTTGCCATCTAAAGTCAGCACACTCCCCGTCCCAGCGTTAAAGACCGGGTTGTCCTCCAGAGCTTTGATAGCTTCTTCAACGGCATCTAATGCTGAACCTCTCTTAAGTTCTTTCCACCCTGCTAAAACTGCCTCTCTTACTCCTTCAATGGCCTTTGGAATTTTTTCTTCTTTTTTGATAGTGCCAGCTCCACCATGAACAATAATCGCAACCATCAAAACCACCGCTATTTAATGAATTTAAGAATGTTAAAAAAGTTGTGGAAGCGGGAAGATGATTAGCTTAGTGCCATGTTGATTATAGTCTCCCCTATATTCTCCAAGTATTCGAGAATTCTGCGATAGCTGTCCATTGCAATGGACTTTTTGTAGTCAATCTGTCCGATTTTTTCCTTTAGAGCAAGCATGAGGGAGTCTATTTTCTTCAAATCCCTCTTGGTTATTTGACTGAGCATCTCAGTGTACATCTCTTTTATGTACTCGACATCAATGTCATCATCAAAGTTTTCAGCAATCCTGATGATGTGATCTCCAATTCTTTCAATGTTGCGGACTATGAATAGGATTCCAATTAAGTCAAAACTCCTCTTGACAATTCCACTTTCTTCAATTAAACTCCTTTTGGAAAGTATCTTATTGACAGCCCTAATTGTGAGGAAATAAAATCTATCAAGCTCGTTTTCAAGGTCATTGATGTCTCTGATTAATTCTTTTGTCTGGGATTTTTTCATGAAGTATAAATCCTCAAGCATGGAGACTATTATTGAGTTTATCCTCTCCAGTATCTCCCTGAGGTTTATTTCTTCATCGGCAAGCAAGCTTTTACTAACTATTCTTGTAGGTTCATCAAGTATTATCTCCACTCCTGGAAGGCTTTGAATCACCTTTCTAATTTTGACTTTGTAGTGAGGCAGTTCTTTTGTAAATTTGACTTCAAGAACATCATAGCCTTGAATATATGCTGAAATAATTAGTCTGACAGCCATATCCGATGAGTATTCCTCCGAGATTATTAGTTCCTTCTTTTCGCTAATTTCCTTAGGTTCTTTAGGGAATATCGTTATTGAGCCATCGGGATTAATAATCAGCGGTACGACATCTCCCTGCTTCAAGTTGTTTTCCTTAATCCATTTTTTTGGAAGAGAAATTATGTAGGAGCTCCTACCAGTAAATTGAATTTTTCTAAACTCCATTTTCACCACCTTGATGTAAATATTTTCACAATTCTCCTCAATATCAGGATTCAGTGTCTATATAGATTGGACAGAATATATAAAGATTATGAGAAAAGCAAAGTTAACGAACTAATTTTATACCCTCTTCAAGAGCCCTAAAGTTGATTTCCCAAAGTTTTTCTTTGAGTGTCTCCTTTATTCCCTCTTTCAAACTGTCCTTCTTAAGCGGAATGAGACCCTTTCCATAAGCATAGCCAAGCATTACAACACCCAAAGTTCTTGGATTTATTTTATCTGCCACCTCTTGGAAGTTGAGCATATCAGTAGGACAAATTTTCAGGAGCGCTTCTTTTATTTCCTCTAACTCCGGATACCTTTCTTTTCCCACCAATGTTGTCGCTGTATGTATTGGATAGGCGTTTACAATTGCATAGCTCTTTTTGCTTAAAAAGCGTGTATTTCTT
>JAMOPD010000281.1 GCA_027064745.1 Thermococcaceae archaeon | reverse complement strand
ATGGTAGCACTGTTTCCCCTCTTTTGGGAGTATCCTTCTCCAGTCAGGAGGCCAATCACATGCCAAAACTCTTCATCAGCAACATCTGGGAGACTTAATCTGCTTTTTGCCGTTTTTGGCTTTTCAATAGAAACTTCTGAAAGCTTTGTAGGTGTGCCATTAACAGGAACTCTCCGTGGAACTGCAATAAAGTCCCCAATCTTCAGTTCTTCTGCCTTTCTGGTCTTAAACTGCCCATTCTCAAAGATGAAAAATGGATGAGTCGGCGTTACCTTTATCTCCCTTCCACTCGCAGTCTTGATCTTAAACATTCTCTTCGGTGCATTCCGCTTCCAGGCGATGTTTGCCTTAACTTTCCTGACCTTTAAGGTTTTAGCGTCGAGGGCATAAAGTTCCAGCTCGATGGGAGCGTAAAAGCCGTCATCAATGATTCCCAGGATCCCTTTCCTCTTTGCATTTTCAATGGCCTCTTCCACAAGTTCTCCGATGTATCTAAGAGTACCATCCGAAAGAACAACTCGTGTCTCATAATCAACGCATTTCGCTACTCCAGGATCCCCAACGAGTAAAACGTGGCTCTCCCCTCTAAGTTTCGTCCCATCAGGTAAAACCTTCTGCACTCCTCCGAACAATGCCAGAGCAATGCCTTTCTTAACATCTTTATGTCCCCAGATTGCGGGGGCAATTGAATCCACTATCACATCAACAACGTCCTTTCTTTTGGCCAATTCTCTAATTCTCTGTTCATCCTCAGGAGTTATCTCAAGTTCCTCAATTTCCTTGCTCAGAGGTTCTATGTGGTTGACCTCAAGGATCTTCTTAAAAATCGGTCGCTTGTCCTTCTGTTCGAGAATAACCCTAAGAATTCCAGTTACAATAACCCGATCTCCTGGCAACGCTGTGTCCACGAGGTCATCCAGCAGGATAGCATCAATAAAACGGGGCATCTGACCACCTTTAAGGCTCTCGGGCCTATCCTGAAGGCGAAAACTTTGGAAGTTTACAAACCTGCTCTTGTCGACATTGAGCTCGATGTTTCTTGAGCCACAGGCATCACACTTTGTTGGCTTTATAATGTTCTGATACGGTTTCTGAAGGCGCAGCATCTCATTTCCACAATCCTTACAGATGAAGACCGCCTTGGCAACATAAGGCTTTACCTCACTCACACGGGTGATTATGCCCTCAACCTGAATGAGCCTATTTATATGTTCACTTGCCAGCTCCTTCACTAGGAGGGTAGTTGGAAGATTGAAAAATCTTGCATGAATCTTAAATTCCTCTTTTTTTAGTATGGGTGGTTCTCTAAGGACTATTTGGATGGCATCTTCAGCAGCATTAATACTTTCCTCAGGGTTTTCTATGAGCTCATTTGCAAGTTCAGGGTCATAGGAGTTGAGATGCATCCAGTCTATCGGGAGTGAGCGTTTTGGTGTAATGGTGAGCAAATCTCTGAGTTTATTTATATAGACCTCTTTCCCCTCATCGTCCACATACTCCCTGAAAAAGCGCACATATCTTTCTATCATATCATCCCTGTCCATTAGCTCTCACCCAACCATTCGTCTCTTATACTCGAAAGCTCTAGATAAACCCTCCTTTCCTCAGGTGAAAGGCGAGATAGTATTTCAAGGCTGTTAGGCCTCTGCATCACAGATTCAAGGATTTTTTTGAATCGTATTATCTTTAAATCTCTCAATTTCTTCTTGAGGTTGGACAGCTTTGTTAGCTTAACGTTTATGGTCTCAATGCTTTCCCCTGCATTTATTCTAACGTAGTTCTCCAGATAATACATATAAAACTCTGCCCTCTCATAGAGTCCAGCTGGCAGGGGCATCAATGGCTCGTTCTGCATCTCCTCCCTTATCGCCCTGTCAATCTCTCCGAGAATTTTATCAGTCTCATCAAGAATTTCCACTACACCAGCTTCCCACAGCTCTTTCGCCTTCCAATCCTCAATTATTATTCTATCCCCAGCCTTCCAATCTCTGAAGGGTTTGAGGATTTTAACTGCTATGAGTGCTCTCCCCATGAACATGTTCATCATCCCGTGATGTATGCTATTCATCTCTTAAACTTTCCCCACCGGAAGGTGCCCTATGATAAATCCACTAAGCGGGCTCTTTAACTCCCACTTTAGTTACATACTGTCAGGATAATCCGTGAGATGGCTTGATAATAAATCCGGTATGGGGTAGTCTGACAGTATCGTTAGTTAAGCCTATAAACTTAAACGTGGAAATAACTCTCAGGTGGTGCAATGCTGATTGGAATCATGAGTGATACCCATGACAACCTGCAAGCAATAAAGAAAGCTGTTGAGCTATTTAATGAGAGTAGAGTTGACCTTGTCATCCATGCAGGAGATTATATCGCTCCTTTCACAGCCAAAGAATTTTCAAAGCTCAAAGCACCCATGAAAGGAGTCTTTGGAAACAATGATGGTGAAAGAGCAGGATTAAGTAAGGTTCTTGGAATAAAAGATGAAATACTGGAGCTAAATATTGAAGGCATGAAAATGGTGGTCATCCATGGAACGGATGAACGGATTATTAACGCTTTGGCTAGGAGCCATCTCTATGACATCCTCATAAGGGGTCACACCCACAAGTATGAAATAAGAGAATGTGGAAGGACAATTCTTATAAATCCGGGAGAAGTTTGCGGATACATCACAGGGATTAAAAGTGTCGCCCTGCTGGATACTAAGAAAAGAGAAGTTAGAATAGTTAATGTTGATAATAGGGAGTTGCTAGGGGTCATGAGCCTCTGAGGGAGATAATAATGGAGGATGTTGAAATTCCAAAAGAGAGATATGACTCGTTGGTGTTTGTTGGAATTAGGCGGAATGGTACAGTTGAATTCATCAAAGTCTATGGAAAGAATAAAGAGAAGGCTATGGAAGTACTTGAGGAGTTCTTCTTTAGAAGGGGCCTCCATCCAGCAGATTTTGTTGTCATCGAACAGGGTAAGGAGGATGTCAGTGGAAGGGCTATGATAAGTACAAGAACTGAAAGAGAACTTTCTGCAAGCTTAGCCAAGCTAGGTCTAAAATTAATTTCAAATGGTGTTCTATATACCTCCGGTAAGGATACTATCTACCAAATTACAGCTGTTAGCAAGACCTTACTCCCGGAAATAAAAGCCAGAGGACAAGAAGTGGATTTGGAAGAAGGATCAATAAAAATTGACTTGAGTGAAGTCCAAGGTTATCCATACATTGAGAAGCTTAAACTCTTCGAACTTCGTGAGGACGTTCTGGTAGAAAACAAAGCCAGTATTGATCTTGAAGAGTTTCTAAATAATATCATTAGGGGAAATGTGAAAATACCCGCATACATAGACTTAGACCACCACCGTATTCTAGTCTACGATGGCATATTTCACGAGAGAATATCAAATTTAGCTGATTATGTCATTGTCAGGATTCCCGTGATTTATTGGGATGCTTATTCTGATGACATCTCCGATTTTGAATTGAAAGAAATTGGGAAAAACCTCTACACCGCTCCATTATTTTTAAAAGCAAGCAAGGGGTACCTAATCCTGAATGAACCTCCCATTGGTCTTGTACAGAAGCTTCTAAGTATTAAACGGAGAGGTTATTTCAGATTTAAACTTGAGGGCAAACGTTATGAGCTTCCTGTGGATTTCATCCTCGTTGTCGAAACTAGAGATTCATCGAAGTATACAGACATGAATTTCCCGATATTAATACTACTCCCAGAATTGCATGCCAGTGAGATTGAACGACTTATATCCACTAAATTGGGAGTAAAACCCTCCATACCAACCGTTGGAAGCATACCCAAAGAGCTTAGAACAGTTTCTGCAGTTGAAAACATTGTTAGACTCGTTGAAAAGCTAAAAGCAAAGAGTCCCAATAAAGACATTGATGAATTAATCGACGATGCTATAGCTATGATGACAGGCGGTATCTAAGATAGGGATATACTGTCGGGATAGGTCAGAAGGCTCGCACTCTCATCCTAACAGTATCGATAAAGATATGGCAAAAATTATGAACCTCTAGGCACTATTACAAGTTAGCCCTTCGTTCGCTAACTCTTCTCGACCTCAAACTTCAAAGATTGAAAGTAAAGTTTAAAAGATTGCCGAATTAAGATTAGTCTGATGTCGAAATGAGCGTGATAATTGAGTTCATTGTGGTTCCTCTGGGTGAGATAAGTCTTAGTAAATACATAGCTGGGGTAGTAAAGTTTTTAGAGAAGAAAGGTGTTAAGTATCAATTGACCCCGATGGCCACGATAATAGAAGTTCAAACCGTGAAAGAGGGTCTTAAAATCATAGCGGAGGCCCATGAGCTTATGTTCAAGATGGGAGCAAAACGAGTCTCCACAAGTATAAGAATTAATGATAGAAGAGATAAAGAGAAAAATAGAGGATAAGGTAAAATCAGTCCTCGAAAAAGCCCAGGAGGGTTGAAAATTAAAGTATTGATTTTAGCCATTGACAGGGATGATGATTTTGGAGTTAAAGCTGGCGTAAGCGGGCCTGTCATTGGGAGAGATGCCTGTATAGATGCTGCCCTCAAGCTCAGCTTAGCCGATCCTGAAGATAGTGATGCTAACGTTGTTTATGCTGCCGTTAAACTCTACGGAGAACTTAAGGAGAGTGGAGAGTTTGATGATGTGGAAGTTGCACTCATCACAGGTCACCATGATGTTGGGGTTAAGAGCGATCTCGAACTCACAAGGCAGCTTGATATGGTTCTGGAGAAATTCCCAGCGGAAGGCGTTATTCCGGTTACAGATGGTGCTGAGGATGAGCAGATTTTTCCGATAATAACCTCTCGCATTCCTATAATAAGCTCACGCCGTGTTGTGGTTAAGCAGAGTGAAGGGATAGAAACAACTTACTACATAATTTACCGCTACATCAAAGAAATACTCAGTGATCCCGAGGCGGCAAAAGTTTTTCTTGGAATACCCGGACTTATACTCCTCCTTTATGGAATCGCTCGGTTAATTTCAATAAAATATCCCCAAAGCGTCAATGTCATTTCGGCAACCGTAACCGGAACCATCTTATTTTTAGTGGGAGCCTACTTCTTTACTAAGGGGTTTAGGTTCAGGTTTTCCCTCAGAGAAACCGTCACTGAGCAGTTTATTCCCCTGATATCTCTAATTGCGGGTTTTTTAATCATGATTGCGGGAGGAATAAATGTATATCTGAATCTTGAACCAATAGCAGAGAAAATGTTGGGTTTTCTCCCAGGTACAAATCTGTTGCAGGTACTCCTGTATATAAACGCTATAAACACTCCCATGGTGATTGGGATAGGTGTGATGATTTTAGGGAAAGTGGTACAAGCCTACATGAAGAAGAATCGCCATCTATGGTACTACCTCTCTGCCATGCTAACATTGCCTGCATTTTGGATAACGATAGATTTAACCACCCGATATGCAATGTCAATAATAGTATTGTCAAAGCTTGAGGTCTTCAAAGAAGCCCTTATTGGGATTGCAGACTTGATTATAAGTGTTTTGATTGGAATGTATTTGAAAGAAAAGACGAGAGGATGGGAGAAAGTTGAAGCTGGAACAGGCGTTAAAGGAGTATGAAAAGAAAATCGAGAAATTAAAAAAAGAACGTGCTAAAATTGAGAAAAAATACAGTAAAAAGCTGGACAAAGACAAGAGAGAGATACTTAAGAGAATAAACACTCTGGAGCGGAGAGAGATCCCCAGAGATGTCGACGACAGAATTAAGAAAATTGTGAGTGCCGAAAGGAAAATGTATGCATCGACCCTGAGGCGGATGCTGGAAAAGGTTGAAACTATGGAAGACTTTGGAAAACTTCTTCCCGAACTTTCCAAATTGCATGTCTCTCACGGCAAATATCTTCTCATACTGTTTGAAAAGGATATCTATGCCATAAACAAGATATTAAAGAGAATGTCCGAGGAATATAAGGAATATCTGGAAAAAATCAGCAAAACTCAAATGCCAGAGATAAATCTTGGAGACATAGATAGAGAAAGGGAAAACATATCCAGAGAAATCGAGCTCCTGATTAAAGAGAAAAGACAGATTGAGGCCGATATAAAAAGAAGAGAGAACGAACTGGAGATATTTTACCGGGAAGCTGATCTTGAGGGCCTTGAAAGAGAAATCAGAAAAATTAGAGGAGAGTTAAAAAAGAAGGAGCTTGAGCTGAGATCAAAAATTTCCAAACTCCAGAAGCCAATAAAGAGAATGCGTACTGGAGAGGAAGTTGCTAGCAGAATTATAGAGAACAGCTATTATGGAATAGAGCATCCTGATGAGTTTCTATCCTTCCTCATGAGAATATATCCACGACTTGAAGGCAAATACAAAAAAACTGCAGAATGGCTCCTGGATAATTTAAAGGAGAAAGCAGGAGAAATTATAGAAGAAAAAAGAAGGCTCAGTAAAATAAAAGAGGAGAGGGACGAGATACTCTCAGATGGCAGGGACCTGCAGGAGGAAATTGAACTGCTAAAAAGAAAGCTCAAAGAAAAGGAGGAAGAGATTGTAAAACTCAAAGAACGGCTTGAAAAGCTAGAGGCAGAATATGAGGAAAGTGTTAGAAAGCTTGAAGAGATCTTGGGCACAGAAGTTGAAAGGAGATAGATTTTTAATTAGGGAGGCCTAATTCTATCATGGTGGTAAGAATGAAAATTAAAATTAAACCAAGCAAACTTCGCTTTGGCACAGCGGGAATTCCTATCTCCACACCTAAACGCTCTACAATAGATGGAATAATCCATGTAAGGAATCTCGGCCTCGATGCAATGGAACTTGAATTTGTTAGAGGAGTTAATTTAAAGCCCGAATTGGCAAAAAAGATAAAATACATCGCCCAAAAGCATGACATTCTTCTGACCGCTCATGCCCCATACTATATAAATCTCAATGCAAGTGAGAAAGCAAAGGTAGAAGCAAGTAAAAAGCGGATCATCCAGAGCGCTGAACGGCTCTACGATGCCGGTGGATGGAGTGTTGTTTTCCACGCAGGCTACTATCTAAAACAACCACCCGAAAGGGTCTACACAAAGATAAAGAATGAGATAACTGATATCGTCCGGCATCTCCAGGATAAGGGGATAGAAATCTGGATAAGGCCCGAACTCACAGGAAAAGTAACCCAATTCGGTGATCTAAAGGAGCTCGTGAAATTGAGCCAAGAGGTGGAAATGGTTCTACCGGCTATAGATTTCGCTCATGCCCATGCAAGGAACAGGGGCAAGTGTAACACCAGTGAGGAGTGGCGCGAGATGCTCAGTTATATGGAAGAACAGCTAGGAAGGGAAGCATTAGATAACATGCACATTCATATAAGCGGGATAAACTATGGAGAAAAAGGAGAACGGAACCACATCAACCTGCAGGAAAGCGATATGAGATGGGAAGATCTGCTGAAGGTTCTAAAAGAGTTTCGGGTTAAGGGAGTTGTCATAAGTGAGAGTCCTAACATAGAAGGGGACGCTTTGCTCATGAAGAAGAAATACTTAGAAATAAAAACGTGATTACCAAGTTGGGCTTAGTGGTTCCCCACCATAGAGTATATGGGCAAGCTCTCAATTAGGGTTGCGATTAAAGCCACTACACCTATGTCACAATCCATGATACTGTCAGGATAACCTGTGAGCTGATAATAAATCCAGTAACTATTAGGTGAGCTGCCTAAACTTATCCTAACAGTATCAATGCTAGTACCAATATCAATAATCCCTGGTGTAGAGAAAAGTGAAAAGTCAAGACTTATAAAAATCCAAAACCAAGTTTTCAGCATGAAGTGGGGAAAGCTAATACTCTTAATTCCTCTCACGTTTCTTATTCTGTTCTTCTACATTCCCCTACTCAGCATTATCCACGAAGGCTTCTGGGATAATGGGTTTACACTCAAATACATCCTGTCGATCCTATCAAACAGCTACCACAGGCATATAATACTCTTCACGGTGGAGCAGGCCCTTGCATCAACTCTTCTGACACTGCTTCTCGGTCTCCCGGGAGCTTATATATTTACCAAATACGATTTTCCGGGAAAAAGAATCATTAAAGCTTTTTTAACAGTTCCTTTTGTCATGCCGAGCATAATGGTGGCTTTAGGCTTTCTTCTGCTCTTTGGAAAGGAGGGCTTTTTTACAAGGCTTTTTGGGAATTGGGAGATTCTTTACAGCTGGAAGGCGATACTCATGGCCCACGCGTTCTACAACTTCCCGATTGTCATAAGGATGGTCTCAGCAGTATGGCAGCGCATAAACCCGCATTATGAGGAGATGGCGATGAGTCTCGGGGCGAGGGGCTTCACGCTCTTCAGAAAAGTCACGTTGCCGATGCTTATACCGGCAATATTTGCTTCCGCCATGCTAACATTTGTTTTCTGTTTCCTGAGCTTTTCAATACCTCTCATATTGGGAGGGTACCAATATGCAACCATAGAGGTCGACATCTTCATGCTGATAATGACTCTCCTTGACTTCAAGATGGGTTCTGCATTGGCTGTAATCCAGATAACCTTGAGCTTTATCTTTATGTATCTTTACATCAAAAGCCTCGATGAATATTCAAAGGCCGAGGAGCAGAAAATTTTCAGAAAAGCCAGAAAATTGACCCTCAGAGAACTCGTAGGAATAAAGGGCCTGCTAATTAGCCTTTATTCTCTGATAGTTTTCATGTTCATCATTTCACCGTTACTAGCTGTCATATATGACTCCTTAATGTATAGAGGACATCTCAGCCTTGAATGGTATCACAGAGTATTCTCCCCTCGATATAATCCGATTTTCGGTGCAACGACCCTCACAGCAATCAAAAACTCCATGCTCTTTGGTTTCGGGACGATAGTTCTCTCAACGACCATAGCCTTAATTGTGGCTTATTCCCTCCACCGCTGGAACTTCAAGGGAAAGAACGTCTTTGATGCTCTTGTAATGCTGCCTCTCGGGTCATCAGCAATCACCCTCGGTCTGGGATATATAAAGGCCTTCCACGCAACTCCCCTTTACAGGACATGGCTCATAATAGTTCTGGCTCATACCATTATAGCCTATCCCTTCGTCTTCAGGGCAATCTCAGCCGTTCTCAGGAAGATCAAACCCAATCTGAGCGAAGCCGCTATAAGTCTGGGTGCCAGTGAGTGGAAAGCCTTTCTGAGGGTGGAGCTCCCCTTGGCCTTAGGTGGAATAATCGTGGGGGCGATTTTTGCATTTGCCATGAGTATAGCCGAGCTTGGAGCGACATATATGCTCTATTCCCCTGAATATACCACCATAACCATAGCGGTGTACCGATTCCTCGGTTCGAGGCAGTTCGGCTCTGCCTCAGCCCTTTCGGTGATCCTAATGGCTATTTCAGGAATCAGCTTTATGATAATTGAGAGGATAGGTGAGGAAGTGTGGTAGTCCCAAAACCAGAAAGACTGTTAGGGAGTAAGGATTTCACGGAATCCGCTTTGGCTTGATGAGATAAGGATGGGTGAAGAGGTATGGTAAAGGTCGAGCTGAAAGAAATAATGAAGGAATGGGAGGATTTCAAGCTCAGCATAAAACATCTGAAAGTCAGGGACAAGGAATTTCTCACGCTGCTTGGCCCTTCCGGCTGTGGGAAGACAACGACCCTGAGAATGATAGCAGGATTTGAAAAACCCGACAGAGGAGAGATAATTTTCAATGGAAAGGTTGTTAATGATGTCCCGCCGTATGAGAGGAATATAGGGATAGTTTTTCAGGATTATGCTTTATTCCCCCACATGACCGTTTTCAAAAATATTGCATTT